>CAPI01000054.1 GCA_000333815.1 [Collinsella] massiliensis | reverse complement strand
CGCCGGGACGACGGTCTGCTGCTGCGACTGCTGGGTATCCATGGGCGCTCCCGTTCTCGATGCGTTTCACCAAACCGCACCAAGCATACACCCGCCGCCCCGCCGCGCCGGCGGGCAGTCGGTGGCCGGAAGCGCCCGGGATACCCGGTCGCGCTTCTTAAGCCTCGAGCAGCTCGCGGCCGAACGCGTCGGCCGCCTTGATGGCCGCGATGAAGCGATCGGGGTCCACGGGCTCAGGCTTCTGCTGCTTCCACTCGTTGCTGTGCTCGGCGTAGCGGCGCAGGTCTTCGAGGTCGGCATCGTCCAGGTTGATCTCGGCGAGCGTGACGGGCAGCCCGAGCTTCTTGTTGAACTCGGCGTAGCGGTGCAGGTTATCCTCATCGCCCGCGTAGGCGAAGAGCACGAGCACGCCGAACGACACGACCTGGCCATGCAGGAAGTGGCCCTCGCGGACGATGCCCGTCGAGCCGTTGTAGAACGCGTGCGCGATGCAGGAGTTGTAGTAGAAGTCCGGCTGGTTGGTGAGGTTCGAGACGTAGCCGGTGTTGATCACGATGTCGAGCGCGATGCGCTCCACGGCCTCGCTCGAGCGGTTGGCGCGCACGTCGTCCAGACCCTGCTCGCCCCAGCGGAACAGCGGCTCGGAGCAGGTGCGCGCGAGCGAGAGGCCCAGCTCGGCCGTCACGTCGAGCTCGTCCTTGGAGGTCGCGTACTCCACCTCGGGCTGCTTGGAGAGCGCGTCGCCGATGCCCGCCCAGAAGTACTCGTCCGGCGCCTCGGCGATGATGCGCGGGTTGATGAAGATGTGCACGGGGCACGGCGGGTAGGCGTAGTGGCTCATGCTGCCGTCGTTGTTGTACACCACGGCGATGGCCGTCGCGGCCGAGCAGTTCGAGCAGATGGTGGGCACGGAGAACACGATCTTGCCGAGCTCGCTCGCCGCCGTCTTCACCGTGTCGATGGCCTTGCCGCCGCCGATGGCGAACGCCACGTCGGCCGCGCGGAACGCGGGCGCGGCGACGAGCCGGTCGATGTTGTCCTGCGTGCACTCGGTGCCATAGACGATGGTGTCGGTCACCTCGATGTCCGTGCCCTCGATCGCCGCCTTGATGCCGGGCGCCGCTGCCGCGAGCGCGCGCTTGCCGCCCACCAGGACGATCTTCTTCGCCCCGAACTTCTCCAACGTCGCGGGGATCGCGTCGAACGCGTCCTCGCCCACCGTGTAATCGCTCATGTCTACGGTACGCATAGCAACCTCGTTTCCTTAGCGAACGTAACAATGGTGCTGTGCGAGATTGTACGCCCCGCGCGGCGGGCGCGCATATACAATAGCTCTAGGAATATTACGTAGGGGGAGGTATCTAATCGATATGCCTGAACGGTTTGACATGAAGGCGGGACGCGCGCTCGCGCTGCTCGTCGCCGTGGTGGCGGCGCTCGCCATCGCGTGGCCGACCGCGGCGTGGGCGGATGAGGTGGCTGGCGGCACCGGCAAGACGGGAAATTGGAGCTGGTCGCTTGACGCGGATGGAACGCTCACGATACGCGGCGACGATATCCAGAACACGCCCACGGATGACAACGGATGGAACAGGAGCTCAGTCAAGCGGGTCGTTTTTGCGAAAGGCTCCAAAGCGGGAACGGCTCTCTGGAACCTATTCGACGGCTGCACTGAGCTGACGGACGTCGACTGGAACGGCCTCGACACCTCGCAGGTCGAGAACATGGGCAGCCTGTTCTACGGGTGCACGTCGCTCCGCTCTGTTGACCTCTCTGAACTCAATACTTCAAACGTCACGAACATGAACAGCATGTTCTGGGGTTGCGGCAATCTCCAATCCGTGACTTTTGGCGAGGGTTTCAATACCTCCAACGTGAAGGAAATGTCCGCCATGTTCTCGGGGTGCAGCAAGCTCACGTCGCTCGATCTCTCGAGCTTCAACACGCATAAAGTGGACACGATGAACAACATCTTCACCGGATGCGACAACCTCGCCTCCGTCACACTCGGCGCGGACTTCGCGTGGAAGGCGGGCGATAACGCGACCCTCCCCCAGCCAAAGGGTACCCTCACCTGGGTGCGCGTGAATGCCTCCGGTCTGCCCGACGCAGGCGACAAGGGCTACCCGCCGAACGAAATTGCCGCGTTCTACCCCGACATTGTTGAGCCCGGCACCTACGTTTGGAACACCTTCGTGACCGTTGCCTATAACGCCAACGGCGGGAGCGGCCAGATGACGCCCAAGGTTCTTAGAAAGGGCGAGGGCGTAACCCTCGCCTCCTCGGCCTTCGAGCGCCCCGGCTACGAGTTCACGGGCTGGAACACCAGGGCCGACGGCACGGGCACGTCGTTCACGGACGGAGCCACGCTGTCCGCAAGCGACCTTGAGAGCGGCATCGGAGGAACGTTCATGCTCTACGCCCAGTGGAAGGCGCTGCCCGTCGACCCCGAGGAGCCCACCGACCCCACGGATCCGAGCGAGCCCACCGACCCGAGCGAGCCCGCCAAGCCCACAACCGACCCCTCGGATACCGACCCGTCAAAGACCGAGCCCTCCACCGCGCCCACCGGGACGATCCCCCAGACGGGCGACGCCGTGAGCCCGATGCTCCCCATCGCGCTCTGCGCAGCGGGCGCCATCATCATCGCAGCCGGCGCCAGTCTGCAGCGGCGCGCGAACAGCTAACGCTCCGCACCGCGAACCGCGACGAGAACCGCACGCGACGAGCCGTTGGGTTGCACCCGGCGGCTCGTTTTCTTGTGCGCGGCATTCGCGGAGAGCGCGGCAGTGCATTTCCCACGCCATTTCCCGTGCCACGCCCGCTACCTGCGCTTCGCAACCGCGAGGCGCCTGCGCGTCGCCCAAAAAGCAGCCCCGGGTTGGTGGCGGGCGACCGTCTGGTACCGTAGTGTACGGGGTGCCGGCAGACAGCGCGCCCGCCCAGGCAGCGGCGCGCCCGCACGCACCGACCCGATCGAAAGGCCCAGCCATGAGCTTCCGCGACAACCTCCAGCACCTCCGCGCCACGCGCAACATGACCCAAGAGCAGCTCGCCATGCTGCTCGGCGTCTCCCGCCAGTCCGTCACCAAATGGGAGGCGGAGAAGAGCTATCCCGAGATGGACAAGCTCCTCAAGCTGTGCCAGATCTTCGACTGCTCGCTCGACGACCTCGTCCAAGGCGACCTTACCGAGCGCGCACCCGACCCGGACGCGACCCCGATCCCCGCAGGTCCCCCGCAGGACATCTGCGGCTACGACGACCACCAGCGCATGCTGGCATGGCGCGTCCCCACGGGCATCGCGGCGATCATCGCCTTCATCGGCCTCGGCTTCCTCGTCGAGGGGCGGTTCGCCCTCACCCCGGGCGGCGACACCGACCTGCCCATGATCGCGCTCATTCTTGTGGGCATCCTCATCGGGCTTGCCTTCCTCATCCCTGCCGGCATGGAGCACACCGCCTTCCAGAAGGCGCACCCGTACGTCGAGGATTTCTACACCGAGGACGACCGCCTGCGCGCCCGGAAGGGCATGGCGCGCGGCGCGACGGTGGGTCTCGGCCTCATCTTCATCGGCTCGTTCTGCATCATGTCCCTCGGCGAGCAGCGCGCCACCGAGCAGCTCGGCCTCTGCCTGCTGCTGCTCTTCGTAGCCGCGGGTGTGTGGATCATCGTGCATTACGGAATGCTCCTCGGCCGCACGAACGTCGCGGAATACAACAAGAACGTGACGGACGAGCTCGAGATCGAGGACATCATGAACACCCAGCTCGACGAGGCACGCCGCGAGCAGATCCTGGCGCAGAAGCGCCGCAACAAGAAGCTCGGGGCGGTGTGCGCGGCCATCATGATCACGGCGACGATTGTCGGGCTGTGCCTGCTCTTCGGCCCCGCCCTCACCGCGCCCGACCCCGACGCGTTCGAGCCGGAGGGCACGACCGCCATGTGGTTCTGGCTCGCGTGGCCCGTGGGCGGCCTCATCTGCGGCATCGTCGCCGTGCTGTGGGACGCGTTCAGCAAGCAGGACTAGGCGGCGCGCCCGCAAAACCCAAACGGCGCGAAATGAACGGTTTATAGAGCACCTGCGAAGTAGCCGGCACCTAAGCCGCAACAAACCCACAGGTCAGGAAGGTGCGGTTGCAAGCGCTACTCGACGGGTGTCCGATAAACCGTTACGGACGCGCAATTTGGGATTCAAGGCTCCCCCGAAGCCCTCCGAATGGCGTACGCGGCACCCGCCGCACCGCCCAAAACGGTATACCATCGTGCAAAATGCGACGAACCCGCGAGGCTCAAGGCCGCGCGGGTTCGCTTTTCATTCGAATGGTGCCCCCAGCGGGATTCGAACCCGCGATATCCACCTTGAAAGGGTGGCGTCCTAGGCCGCTAGACGATGGGGACAGCAAGGCAGAGTATAGCAGAGAAATCCAGCCTGGAAAGGCAGCCCAGAAAAGAGCCGTAACTCGGGGGCCGCCGAATCGCGCGGGGAACGCCGCATGCCCTCCCCCACCCGGACGCTATCGACGCGCGCGTCGTAGTATCCTCTAGGCACGGTGCGCGCACGAGCGCGCCGCTACCATCGGGAGGAAACCATGACCACCACGACCGCTGCCGCGCGCGCCATTCGGGGAACGTTCTTCCATACGCCGGAATACGGCTCGTTCGAGATGCTTGAGCAGGCGCTCATCGAGCTCGACGGGCACGGAGCCATCGAGCGCATCACGCTGCCCGCCGACCCCGCCTACCCCGAACGCCTCCGCGCCGCACGCGAGGCAAACGAGCGCGAGCCCGGATACCTGTTCGAGCTCGGCGAGCACGAGGTCGTGCTTCCCGGCTTCGTGGACCTGCACGTCCACGCGCCGCAGTGGCCGCAGGCGGGCATCGCCCTCGACGAGCCGCTCGAGGTGTGGCTCAACGAGCGCACCTTCCCCCTGGAGGCGCGCTTCGGCATCCCGGAGGGCGGCGACCCGACCGGCGGCGACTTCGCGCTGCCCATCTACCTCGACCTCGTGGGCACGCTCCTCTCGCGCGGCACCACGACGTGCGTGTACTTCGGCAGCGCGGACCGGCACAGCTCCGAGGTGCTCGCGCGGGCGTGTGCGCAGCTCAACCAGCGCGCCGTCGTGGGCAAGGTCGTCATGGACGACCCGGCGGCGAACCCCGCCTTCTACCGCGATGCCTCGCCCGAGCAGGCGCTCGCCGACACCGAGGACTTCATCGCCGCGGTCGAGCAGCACGCCGCCCGCTCGGCAGCGGACGACCCCCGCTTCCCTGGCCTCTTCCCCGCGGTCACGCCGCGCTTCATCCCCAGCTGCACCGAGACAGCGCTCCGCGGCCTGGGCGAAATCGCGCAGGCGCACGACGCCTACGTGCAGTCGCACTGCGACGAGAGTCAGTGGCAGAGCGGCGTCGCCCGCGAGCGGTTCGGCAAGAGCGACGCCGAGGCCCTCGCCGACTTCGGCCTCCTCAAGCGCAAGGCCATCATGGCGCACGGCACGTTCCTGCTCGACGGCGAAGCGGAGATCTTCCGCGCCACCGGAGCCGCGCTCGCGCACTGCCCCATCTCGAACGCGTACTTCGGCAACGCCGTCTGCCCCGTGCGGCGCATCCACGACCAGGGCGTGACCATCGGACTCGGCACCGACATCTCGGGCGGGTTCTCGCCAAGCCTCTACGACGACATCCGCATGGCGGTCATGGCGTCGCGCATCCTGGAGGACGGCGTGGACGCCCGCGTGCCGAGCGAGCAGCGCGGCGCGGGCGAGCCCTCCCGCATCTCCGCTGTCGAGGCACTCTACCTGGCCACGAAGGGCGGCGGCGAGGCGCTCGACCTGCCCATCGGCTCCTTCGAGGCGGGGCGCGCCCTCGACATGCAGGTCATCGACCTCAAGCGACCGTTCGCCGACCTCACCGGCAACGGCGTGTTCACGAGCCCCGCCGACCAGCTCGAGCGCATCCTCTACCTCGCCACGCCGGAGAACATCCGCGCGGTCTGGGTGCAGGGGCGGCAGGTGTTCGCGCACGGGTGAGCCCAACACGCAAGCAGCAGGTGATAAAAAGGTGTCAGTCACCAAATTATCACGGGCGTACAAGTGATAAAAAGGTGTCAGTCACCTTTTTATCACCGAAAGAGGTCAAGTCGAGGTATCACCGCAGTGTGATAAAAAGGTGACTGACACCTTTTTATCACCCGCGCACCCCGCAAACAGAAACGGGCGGCGACGAGCCCAAGCCCGCCGCCGCCCGCACAGCGCCTCCCGCGAAGACGCCCTACCCCAGATCCTCGCCGTTCGTCGCGATGACCTGCTTGTACCAGGCGTAGCTGTCCTTGAGTGAGCGCTCGCCCGTGCCGCGGCCGTAGTCGTCCAGGTCGACGTAGATGAAGCCGTAGCGCTTGCTCATCTCCGACGACGAGCAGCTCACGATGTCGATCGGCCCCCACGCGTAGTACCCGCGGATGTCCACGCCGTCCTTGATGGCCTCGCGCATCTGCTCGATGTGCGCGCGCAGGTACGCGATGCGGTAATCGTCGTGGATGGAGCCGTCCTCCTCCACGGTGTCGTACGCGCCCAGGCCGTTCTCCAAGATGAACACCGGCTTCTGGTAGCGGTCGTAGTACTCGTTGAGCATGAAGCGGAAGCCCTGCGGGTCCACCGCCCAGCCCCACGGGCTCGCCTCGAGATTGGGGTTGCGCTGCCCGCGGTTATCCTTCGCGAAGCCCTCGGCCGTCACCATGTCGGTGTAGTAGTACGACATGGCGAAGAAGTCGCCGAGCGTCGCCGGGTCCGCCCACACGGCCAGGTCCTCATCCGAGACCTCCACATGGATGCCGCGCTCCTCGAAGAAGTGCGTCGCGTAGCCCGGATAGGTGCCGCGCAAAAGGATGTCCGTGCAGAAGCACTCCATCTGGTTGTGGCGCATCGTGGCGAGCACGTCGGCGGGCTTGCTCGACGCCGGGTAGGCGAGGCTCCCGCCCACCATGACGCCGATCTGGAGGCCGGGGTGGTGCTCGTGCGCGTACTTCGTGGCCTTCGCCATGGCGAGCAGCTCGTGGTGCACGGCCTGGTACTTCGCCGAGAGCAGGTCGTCCACCTTATCGGCCGCCACGCCCAGGTGGTTGAAGCTCTCGAGCGCCACGAAGTTCACCTGGTTCGCGACGACCCAGTACTTCACCTTGCTCGCGTAGCGGTCGAACACCACCTGGCAGTAGCGCACGAAGAAATCGATGACCTCGCGCGAGTACCAGCCGGTGTAGTTGAGCGTGAGCGCGATGGGCATCTCGTAGTGCGAGATGGTGACGAGCGGCTCCATGCCGTTGGCGCGGATCTCGTCGAAGAGGCGGTCGTAGAAGGCCAGGCCCGCCTCGTTGGGCTCGGCGTCGTCGCCGTTGGGGAAGATGCGCGCCCAGTCGATGGAGGTGCGGAACGTCTTGAGCCCCATGCCCGCGAGGAGCTTCAGATCCTCCGGATAGGTGTGGTAGAAGTCGATGCCCCAGCGCTTGGGGAAGATGCGCTCCGGGCCGGCGGCGAGGGCGCCGCGCACGTACTCCGCGGTGATCTCGCCGTTCTCCTTCTTGTCCACCGCGATGTCGTCGACGAACTCGTTGATGTCGGCGACGCTCGCGCCCTTGCCGTCCACGTCCCACGCGCCCTCGCACTGGTTCGCTGCCACGGCGCCGCCCCACAGGAAGTCCTGGGGGAAGCCAGACGGTACCTTGAGCATGTTCATTCCTTCCAAATGGGCGATGCCCCGCGGGCGGCCGGAGGTCGTCGCACGGGGCATCGCGGGTTGCCTTGCGCTATGCGGGACGCAGCGGGCGCCCCGGAGCGGCTTTCCGCGCGCTGCGGGAGCGCCCGACGGCACGTCCCTTATGCCTCGGCGGCCTCGAGGCGCTCGGCCTTCTTGGCGGCCTTGGCCTCCTTCTTCGCCTCGGCCTCGGCCTCATCGGCCAGGCACTGCTTCTCGTACGTCTTGAAGAACGGGTACCAGATGAGGCCGGACACCACGAACGACGCGATCACGAACAGCACGGCGGCGATGGACTGCGTGGAGATCCAGGTGCCGATGGGGTACGGGCAGTACCACAGGTCGAACTGGATGTTGTTGAACGGCGCGATCTGGAGCACCTTCACGCCCAGATAGGTGAAGAGCGGGATGATGATGCCCTGGAGCCACATGGCGATCATCATGACCGGGCGCCAGGCGATGACGCCGAACACGACGGGCTCGTTGATGTTGAAGATCGCGGGCGCGATGCAGGCGCGGCCGAGAGCCTTGAGCTCCTTGGCCTTCGAGAAGAGCATCATGATGACGAGCGGCATGGTCGAGCCGATGCCACCCCACCACATGTAGGTCACGAACATGAGCGTGTAGTTGAAGATGCCCAGGTTCTCCGGGGTGGCGGTGCCGGCAGCGATGAGCTCGAGGTTGAGCGCGATGGTGGCCATCTGCACGGGGGTCTGGATGGGCGAGAGCACCCAGCCGGAGATGCCCATGGAGTAGATGAAGCAGGTGATGAACCAGAACAGGCTCATGCCCCACGGGGTGTTGAGCACGGTCTGGAGCGGCATGAAGATGCTCACGACGACGGCGTAGAGGTTGACGCCCAGCACCTGCACGACGAAGAACATGGCGAAGATGACGATCGTGACGGGCAGGAGCGCGTCGAACCACTGGCGCACGAAGTCCGGGATGGCGCTGTCCTCCTTGAAGAACGTGAACTTGCCGAAGAGGTTGAACACGATGCAGACGAAGATGCCCGTGAGCATGGCGCAGAACATGCCGCCCGCGCCGAGCGCCGAGGAGCTGAAGCCCACGGTGCCGTCGATCATGACCTGCGGGGTGATGGAGATGAGGAAGCAGGACACGCCGCAGCCCGCGGCCACGAGGCGCGTCTTGCGCAGGCGCTTGTGCTCACAGAAGTTGAGCGGCAGGAAGAAGGAGACGAAGAGCGAGAGGAGGCCCATCGTCCAACCGAACGGCGTCCAGAACGAGAACGGCAGCGGCACGAACGTCTCCACGATGGTGCCGACGCAGAAGATCGAGCCGACGAAGATGAACGGCAGGATCTGGAGCATGGTGTCCTTGATGGAGGTCACCCAGACGTTGCGGCTGATCGCGTTCATCTTGGGCGCGAAGCTGTTTTCAAGCCAATTCATGAAGCCCATGAATCAAGTCCTTTCGTTTGCGGCGCGCGCCTGGCATGCGGCGCGCCGCGGATATGGCAATGCGGGGAAGCGGGCGCGCTGTTACGCCTCGCCGACCTCTTCGAGCATGTGATCGAGCGCGGCCTCGCCATCGAGCGTGGCGTAGTAGTCCTTGCGCATGAGAATCACCTTGAGGTCGGGGTTCGCCTCGGCGAGCTCGTCAACCTCGTCCATGATGTAAGCGAGGTGCGGACCGGCCATGAGCACGTCGATCTCGTCGATGTAGCTCTCGATCTCGGACTCGCTGCGCGCGACGACGCTCACGTCCAAGCCGCGCGCGCTCGCCGCCTTGCGAATGTTGGCGGCCATGAAGCCCGAGCTTGCGCCCGAACCGCACACGAGCAGCACCCGTAGTTTCCTCATGTACATATCCCCCTTCATGAGCTGCGGCGCCCCTTCGGTTTCGGGACGCCCGGAAAACGAGACAACTATAGCGTATCTCGAACGGAATGCTTGCTCTCAGCTGCCGTTTTGCTCGGCACGGGGCGAGAGGGTGCGTGATAAAAAGGTGTCAGTCACCTTTTTATCACCCGGGCGCAAAAAGAGAGCCCCCGGGCGGGAGCTCTCTTCGGAAATAGCCTGGCCGGGGCAGACGACCCCTACGCTCGCGCGTGAGAAAAAGGTGTCAGTCACCTTTTTATCACGCACCCTGCGGACACCCTACACGTAGAACAGGATGTCGTCGTAGGTGGGAACCGGCCAGTAGTCGGCCGCGACGATTTCCTCCATCGCGTCCACGGAGGCGCGCAGGCGCTCCATGGCGGGCGCGACCTCGTGCGCGTAGCACAGCGCCTGCTCCTGCGAGTCCACGATGCCCTCGGCCTTGGTGTGCACCGCGTCGAGCGCCTTGATGGCCTCGTTGATCTCGGTGATGCCGCCGCACAGCTTGTTGAGCGTGTTCTGCTCGCAGGTCATCGCGGCCTCGGCGCCGGCGGCGCGGATGGCCTCCAGGCCCTTGGCGACCTTCGTGGCGTAGGCGGTGATCACCGGGCGGTACGTGCGGCGCGCCTCACGGATCATCGTCGTGGCCTCGATGTTCATGAGCTTGTTGTACTTCTCGAGCTTCACCTCGTAGCGGCTGAACGCCTCCGTCTCGGAGAGCACGCCCATGCCCTGCCAGAGCGCCAGGCTCTCGGGCGTGACCATCTGCGGCAGCGCGTCGGCGGTGGTGCGGAGGTTCAGCAGGCCGCGCTTCTCGGCCTCCTCCTCCCAGGCGGCGGAGTAGCCGTCGCCGCTGAAGAGGATGCGGCGGTGCGCGCAGAGCGTCTTCTTGCAGTAGTCGAGCGCGGCGGCCGCGAACTCATCCTCGGGCGTGCCCTCGAGCGCGTCCGCGAACTCCTTGAGCGCCTCGGCCACGGCGGTGTCGAGCACGAGGTTCGCATCGCTCGCGTTCTGCTCGGAGCCCACGGCACGGAACTCGAACTTGTTGCCCGTGAAGGCGAAGGGCGAGGTGCGGTTGCGGTCGGTGTTGTCCTGCTCGAGGTTGGGCAGCACGTCGGCGCCCAGGTCGAGCACGCCGTGCGTGGCGTGCACGCTGGCCTTGCCGTCCATGATCTTCTGCACGACCTCGGTGAGCTGGTCGCCCAGGAAGATGGAGATGATGGCCGGCGGCGCCTCGTTCGCGCCCAGGCGATGGTCGTTGCCGCAGCTCGCGACCGACATGCGCAAAAGCCCCTGGTACTTGTCCACGGCGGCGATGACGGCGGTGAGGAAGATCACGAACTGCAGGTTCTCGAGCGGGGTGTCGCCCGGGTCGAGCAGGTTCTCGTCGTCGGCGGAGATCGACCAGTTGTTGTGCTTGCCGCTGCCGTTGATGCCCTCGAACGGCTTCTCGTGCAGCAGGCACGTGAGATCGAAGTCCGTGGCCACGAGCTTCATCTTCTCCATGACGAGCATGTTGTTGTCGATGCCCTCGTTGAGCTCGGTGTACACGGGCGCGAGCTCGTGCTGGCAGGGCGCGACCTCGTTGTGCTTGGTCTTCGCGGGGATGCCGAGCGCCCAGAGCTCGTCGTCGAGCGCCTTCATGTACTTGGACACGCTCGGGCGGATGGCGCCGAAGTAGTGCTCCTCGAGCTCCTGGCCCTTGCAGGGCGGGGCGCCGAAGAGCGTGCGCCCGCAGATCACGAGGTCGCGGCGCTTGCGGTAGGCGTCCTTCTTGATGAGAAAGTACTCCTGCTCGAGGCCGATGCTTGGAACGACGCGCTTGGGGTGCTTGCCGAAGAGGGCGAGCACGCGCTTTGCCTGCGTGTCGAGCACCTTCATGGAGCGCAGCAGCGGGGTCTTCTTATCGAGCGCCTCGCCGTTGTAGCCGCAGAAGGCCGTGGGGATGCAGAGCACCTCGTCCTTGATGAAAGCCGGGCTCGTGGGATCCCAGGCGGTGTAGCCGCGAGCCTCGAAGGTGGCGCGCAGGCCGCCGTTGGGGAAGCTCGAGGCGTCGGGCTCGCCCTGGATGAGCGCCTTGCCGGTGAACTTCGTGAGCGCCGTGCCGTCGCCCACGGGCTCCAGGAAGCTGTCGTGCTTCTCGCTCGTGATGCCGGAGAGCGGCTGGAACCAGTGCGCGTAGTGCGTGGCGCCGTGCTCGAGCGCCCAGGTCTTCATGGCGTGCGCGACGGCGTTCGCGACGTCCAGGTTGAGCGGCTCGCCCTCATCGATCGTCGCGATGAGGGTCTTGTACACGTCTTTGGGAAGATAGTCCTTCATGACGCTTTCGGAGAACACCATGGTTCCGAAGCGGTCGGTGAGCGAGGCCATTCTTGAGCTCCCTTCGCATGGGGCGCGGCGCGCCGGGGTGGTATGGGTTCGCGAACACCAAGCAGCTTAGCCGCGGCGTATTGCGAGGCCGTTACGCACGGGTTACTGCTGGAAAACATCTTCGAGGGTACCGCACCTCGGCCGCGGACGGGCACGCGAGCGCTCCCCTTTGCGAAAAAACTGCACGGCGCGCCGCAAATTCGCTGGTACGGGGCGCGCGAGGCGCGGGGGCGGCCGGTGCCGCGGCGAAGCGCGACGAGGCGGCGACCGAGATGTAATGCAACCGAAACACGTTGGCAAACCGCGGGAAAAGGAGAACGCCTACGATGTCGGCGCCTTCCGCTCACCCGGCGGCGGGCGCGGCATGCGTCGCCGCGATGACGGGAACGGATGGCGCGGCGCCCCGGCGCGAACGGCGCGGCGCCCCGGAACCCGCCCCGATATAGGTAAGAGACGCGCGTGATAGGAGCCCGTACATGCAGCATCCTGAACATGACGCACACCAGCCCCGCCCCCGCACGGGGCACACCCTCTATAGACCGGAGTTCGAGCACGACGCCTGCGGCATCGGCGCGCTCGCCAACATCGACGGCACGCGCAGCCACCAGATTCTCGACGACGCGCTCTCGGTGCTCGTGAACCTCGAGCACCGCGGCGGCACGGGACTCGAGCGCACCACGGGCGACGGCGCGGGCATCCTCTTCCAGGTGCCGCACCATTTCTTCCGCAAGGAGGCGCAGCGCTGCGGGCACATCCTGCCGGACGAGGGCGACTACGCCGTGGCGATGCTCTTCTTCCCGCAGGACGCCGTGGGCGTGCGCGACGCGCGGCGCGTCTTCGAGGAGGGCTGCGCCGAGGAGGGCATCCCCGTGCTCTTCTGGCGCGAGGTGCCCGTGGACCCGCACGACCTGGGCTCGACGGCGCGCGCCTGCATGCCCACGATCCTGCAGGCCTTCCTGCACCGCCCGGACGGCGTCCCCGCCGGCGACGCCTTCGAGCGCCGGCTCTACCTCTGTCGCCGCACCATCGAGAAGCGCGCCGCCCGCGCGCCCGAGCTCTCGGGCAAGATCTTCTACGTGTGCAGCATGAGCGCGCGGACGATCGTCTACAAGGGCATGCTCGTGGCCACGCAGATGCGCCGCTTCTACGCGGACCTCAACGACGCCGCGGTCAAGACCGCCGTGGCGCTCGTGCACTCGCGCTACTCCACCAACACCACGCCCAGCTGGGAGCGGGCGCACCCCAACCGCCTCATCATCCACAACGGCGAGATCAACACCCTGAAGGGCAACGTCAACTGGATCCGCGCGCGCGAGCCCAACCTCTACTCGCCCGTGCTCCAGGGCGACCTCGAGCGGGCGCTGCCCGTCATCGACCGCGAGGGCTCGGACTCCGCCATCCTCGACAACGTCCTGGAGTTCCTCGTCATGAACGGCCGACCGCTCACGCGCGCCGTGTCGATGCTCATCCCCGAGCCCTGGGACAAGAACGACGCGCTCGCGCCCGAGCGCCGCGCCTACGACGCCTACCAGTCCATGCTCATGGAGCCCTGGGACGGCCCCGCGGCGATCGCCTTCACCGACGGCCGCACGCTCGGCGCCGCGCTCGACCGCAACGGCCTGCGCCCGGCGCGCTACTACGTGACGCGCGACGACCGCTTCCTGCTCTCGAGCGAGGTGGGCACCATCGACATCGACCCCGCGAACGTGCTCACGGCGGGCTGCCTGGGACCGGGCGAGATGATCGAGGTCGACCTCGAGCACGGCCGCATCCGCTCGAACGAGGAGCTCCGCCGGGGCTTCGCCAAGCTCAAGCCCTTCCGCGAGTGGATCGAGAGCGAGACCATCCGCCTCGCCGACCTCCTGGACGACGAGCGCTCGCGCGGCGCGGCCGACCCGGGCGCCCAGGCGCTCCCCGCGCCCGAGGAGCTCACCCTGCAGGCCGAGGTGCTCGGCTTCCACTGGGACGACGTGCAGGAGGTCATCGCCCCCATGGCGTCCACCGGCTCCGTGCCGCTCGCCTCGATGGGCATCGACGCGCCGCTCGCGTGCCTCTCGCGCAAGCCCCGCTCGTTCTTCGACTACTTCTTCCAGCTCTTCGCCCAGGTCACGAACCCGCCCATCGACGCTTTGCGCGAGCGCATGGTCACCTCGACGGTGCTCTACCTGGGCAACCACGGCAACCTCCTCGAGGACTCGCGGAGCGCCTGCCGGCTCATCCGGCTCGACGCCCCGGTGCTCACCGCCGCGGAGCTCGCCGCCATCGAGCATATCGACCGCACCGGCTTCGCCACGCGGCGCTTCCGCGCGGTCTATCGGCGCGACGCCGGCGCGGGCGCGCTCGAGCGGGCGCTCGAGGCCCTCTCCCAAGAGGTCGCCGCGGCCGTGCGCGGGGGCGTGAACATCGTCGTGCTCTCCAACCGCGCCGAGGCGGGCGAGGTGCCCATCCCGTCGCTCCTGGCCACGAGCGCGGTGCACCACCACCTCATCGCCCGCGGCCTGCGCACCTTCGCCGACCTCGTGGTCGAGAGCGGCGACGCCGTGTCCGCGCACGACGTGGCGGCGCTCGTGGGCTACTCGGCGAGCGGCGTCGTCCCCTTCATGGCGCACGAGCAGATCCGCGCGCTCGCCGACCGCGGGGCGCTGCGCGACCGCGCCGGGCGCAAGCTCACGGCCGCGGAGGGCATCGCCAACTACGACCGCGCGCTCGTGGCGGGCATGGTGTCGATCATGTCGAAGATGGGCATCTCCACCGCGCAGGGCTACCACTCCGCGCAGATATTCGAGGCGGTCGGCCTCTCCGATGAGGTCATCGACCGCTACTTCCGCGGCACGGTCTCGCGCGTGGGCGGCCTCGACACCGAGGGCATCGAGCGCGAGCTGGACGAGCGCTACGACGACGCCCTCCGCGCCGCCGCAGGGCGCGCGCCCGCCGAGCTCCCCTCGCTCGGCCTCACGAAGTGGCGCCCCCAGGGCGGCGAGGAGCACCTCATCGACCCCACGACCATCTACCTCTTGCAGCAGGCCGTGCGCACGGACGACTACGAGCTCTTCGAGCGCTACAGCGCCCACCTGCGGCAGCCGGGGCGCGCCGTGCGCCTGCGCGACCTGCTCGACTTCGACGCTGCCGGGCGCGCGCCCGTGCCGCTCGAGGAGGTCGAGCCGGCGACGAGCATCGTCATGCACTTCAATACCGGCGCCATGAGCTTCGGCTCCATCAGCGCCGAGGCGCACGAGTGCATGGCCATCGCCATGAACCGCCTCCATGGCCGCTCAAACTCCGGCGAGGGCGGCGAGGACCCGCGGCGCGAGACCCCGCTCCCGAACGGCGACTCGGCGAACTCCGCCATCAAGCAGGTGGCGAGCGGGCGCTTCGGCGTGACGAGCCGCTACCTCGCCTCGGCGACCGAGATCCAGATCAAGATGGCGCAGGGCGCCAAGCCCGGCGAGGGCGGGCACCTGCCCGGCAAGAAGGTCTACCCGTGGGTCGCCGAGGTGCGGCGCTCCACGCCGGGCATCGGCCTCATCTCGCCGCCGCCCCACCACGACATCTACTCCATCGAGGACCTGGCCGAGCTCATCTACGACCTCAAGTGCGCCAATCCCGGCGCGCGCGTGAGCGTGAAACTCGTCTCCGAGGCGGGCGTGGGCACCATCGCCACCGGCGTGGCGAAGGGCGGCGCCGACAAGATCCTCATCTCCGGCCACAACGGCGGCTCGGGCGCGGCGCCGCGCGACTCCATCTGGCACGCGGGCCTGCCGCTCGAGCTCGGCCTGGCCGAGACCCAGCAGACCCTTCTGCAGAACGGCCTGCGCTCGCGCATCGTGCTCGAGGCGGACGGCAAGCTCATGGACGGCACCGACGTCGCCGTGGCGTGCCTGCTGGGCGCCGAGGAGTTCGGCTTCGCCACCATGCCGCTCATCGCGATGGGCTGCCTCATGCAGCGCGATTGCCACCAGGACACCTGCCCGGCGGGCATCGCCACGCAGAACTGCCGGCTCCGGAGCCACTTCGCCGGCAAACCGGAGCACGTGGAGCGCTTCATGCTCTTCGTGGCCGAGCAGTTGCGGCAGGTCATGGCGCGCCTGGGCTTCCGCACCATCGAGGAGATGGCCGGCCATCCCGAGTGCCTGCGCCAGGTGGGCGCGCCCGGGAACCGGAAGGCCGAGAGCCTCGACCTCTCAGCCGTGCTCGAGCCGGGCGCCTGCGAGTTCGGGGCGCACATCCCCGGGGCGAGCGAGCGCCACTTCCTGCCCGAGATGGCACCGGACCTGGGCCTTGGGCGCGTGCTCGACGCCACGCTCCTCATCCCCCGCACCGAGGAGGCGCGCCGCACGCTCACGCCGTGCCACCTCGAGGTTGACATCGACAACGTGGACCGCTGCGTGGGCACGATGCTCGGCCACGCCGTGACCGCCGCGCACCCCAACGGCCTGCCCGAGGGGTCGATCAGCATCGACTGCGCAGGCTCGGCGGGGCAGAGCTTCGGCGCCTTCCTGCCGCGCGGCATCTCGCTCGCCGTCGCGGGCGACGCGAACGACTACTTCGGCAAGGGGCTTTCCGGCGGCACGCTCTCCGTGCGCCCGCCGGAGGGCGCGAACTTCAAGTTCGACGAGAACATCATCGTGGGCAACGTCGCGTTCTTCGGCGCTACGAGCGGGCGCGGCTACGTGAACGGCCTCGCCGGCCAGCGCTTCTGCGTGCGCAACTCGGGCGCGACCGTGGTCGTCGAGGGCGTGGGCAGCTGCGGCTGCGAGTACATGACGGGCGGCACGGTCGTCGTCCTGGGCGAGGTGGGCGCGAACTTCGCCGCCGGCATGACGGGCGGCATCGCCTACGTCTACGACGAGCTCGGCACGCTCGCGCGGCGCGTGAACCCCGACACCGTCGAACTCAAGCGCCCGAGCGCAGAGGAGCTCGCGCGCATCCGAGAGCTCATCGAGGAGCACGTGCGCGCCACGCAGAGCCCGCGCGGCATCCGCATGCTCTACCAGTTCGATAGCTGCGCACGCGATTTCGTGAAGGTCGTGCCCGAGGCGTACGAGCGCGCGACCGAGGTGATCGAGGCCGCCGAGCGCGCCGGCCTCACGCATGAGCAGGCACTCGAGCGCGCCTACGAGGCGGCGCAGGATCCAGGTGATAAAAAGGTGACTGACACCAATGTATCACCTCGGGAAGGGGGTCGATAGCGATGGGAAAGCCGGGAGCGTTCCTGGCGCACGGGCGCGTCACGCACCGCCTGCGCGACATCGACGAGCGCGCGCGGGATTTCAACCCGCTCTACGTTGAGGTCGACGAGGAGGAGCGCCGCATCCAGGCGAGCCGCTGCATGATGTGCGGCGTGGCCTTCTGCCAGGCCGGCATCTCCTTCGGCGACGCGCGGCCGAGCGGCTGTCCGCTCCACAACCTCATCCCCGAGTGGAACGACCTCGTCTGGCAGGGGCGCTGGGACGAGGCGGCGGCGCGGCTCGCGCTCACGAACCCGCTGCCCGAGTTCACGAGCCGCGTGTGCCCGGCGCTCTGCGAAGCGGCGTGCAACCTGGGGTCGGTGGAGGGCGAGCCCACCGCGATCCACGACACGGAACGGGCCATCTCCGACTTCGAATGGGCGCACGGCGGACCGGCGCGCTTCCCCGCGCCTACGGACGACGCGCCCCGCGTCGCGGTGATCGGCTCGGGTCCCGCGGGGCTCGCGAGCGCCTGGGAGCTCGCGCGGCGCGGCTGCCGCGTGGACGTGTGGGAGCGCGCCGACCGCGCGGGCGGCCTGCTCATGTACGGCATCCCGCAGATGAAGCTCGAGAAGGAGGTCGTGGAGCGCCGCGTCGCGCTCATGGAGGAGCTCGGCATCACGTTCCACCTGGGCGTCGATGCGGCCGACCCCGAGGCCGCCGCGCGCATCGCACAGGACGCGGACGCGATCGTCCTCGCCGTGGGCGCGCGCCAGGCGCGGACGCTCGACGTCCCCGGCATCGACGCGGCCGGCGTGCACCAGGCGGTCGACTACCTCACGGGCGCCACGCAGGCCTACCTCTCGGGCGCGGCTCCCGCGGTCTCCGCCGAGGGCAGGGACGTCGTGGTCATCGGCGGCGGCGACACCGGCAACGACTGCGTGGGCACGGCGGTGCGCCAGGGCGCGCGGAGCGTGCGCGAGCTCGAGGTGCTTCCCGAGCCGCCCGAGACGCGGCGCGCAGACAACCCCTGGCCGCAGTGGCCGACGGTGAAGAAGACCGATTACGGCCAGGAGGAGGCCATCGCGCTCATGGGCGGCGAGATGCGCTCGTGGAGCTGCGACACCGTGCGCATCGAGACGGACGCGCAGGGACGGGTGCGCGGCGTGACCGTCGCCGACCTTACGTGGGACGCGGGCGCGCCCACACGCGTGGAGGGCAGCGAGCGCACGCTCCCGGCGCAGCTCGTCCTCATCGCCTGCGGGTTCACCGGGGCGGAGCGCGCCGTGTACGAGGCCTTCGGCTGCGACTTCCCCGCCCCGGGCGCCGGCAGGCCGCTTCCGCGCACGCAGGCGGGCACGCACCGCTGCGAGGTTGCGGGCGCGGCGGGCGACGAGGCCGCGCCGCAGCCGCCGGTCTTCGCCTGCGGGGACGGCAAGACGGGCTCGTCGCTCGTGGTCTCGGCCATCGCCGACGCCCTCGCCTGCGCAGAGGAGGTCGCCCGCGCGCTCGACCTGTGACGGCAAACGGCGGCGGGCGCGGCATGGCGCGACGCAGGCATGGCGCATCGCGAGACGCCCGCGTGCCGGCTCCGCCGCCACAGGAACCGCGCGTGTGGTACGCTTTCGCGTTATGCCCACCCCGCGGCAAGGAGGTACCCCATGCGCATCGATGACATCTTCGCGCAGGCGAAGGAAGCCGGGCGCACGCCCGTCTCGTTCGAGATGTTCCCGCCCAAGGGCGAGCTCACGCTCGACCGCGCCCGCGAGGCGGCGGGAGCCCTGAGCGCGCTCAGCCCCGACTTCATCAGCGTGACGTGCTCGGCGGGCGGCGGCGGCAACTTCGGCCAGACGGCCGCCATCGCGCACATGATCGAGGACGAGTTCGGCGTGAGCTCCGTGGCGCACCTCACCTGCATGTCGCTCACGCGCGAGCAGCTCGCAGCGCGCGTGGAGGAGTACCGCGCCGCCGGCGTGCACAACGTGCTCGCCCTGCGCGGCGACCGCCCCACGCCCGAGAGCCCCGCCTTCGGCGCGCCGAGCGACTACGCCTATGCCGCGCAGATCATCCCCACCCTCGTGGAGGCCGGCTTCTGCGTGGGCGGCGCGGCCTATCCCGAGGGCCACATCGAGTGCGAGGACCTCGCCACGAGCGTGCGGCACCTCAAGCTCAAGCAGGACGCCGGGGCGAGCTTCTTCGTGACGCAGCTCTTCTTCGATAACGAGGTGTGCTACCGCTTCCTCGACCTGGCCGAGCAGGCCGGCATCACGATCCCCATCACCTGCGGCATCATGCCGTTCATGAGCCGCGCGCAGATCAGCCGCATGGTCTTCATGTGCGGCGCGTCGCTCCCCTCGCCCGTCATCAAGCTCCTCGCGAAGTACGAGGACGACCCCGAGAGCCTCGTCAAGGCGGGCATCGACTACGCGTGCCGCCAGCTCGTCGACCTGCGCGACCACGGCGTCGACGGCCTGCACGTCTACACCATGAACCGCCCGTCCGTCGCCCGCGCCGCCATGGAGGCGCTCTCGTGAGCGAGCGCTCCGCGGATCCGGGCGCCCTTCAGGCGGACGCGCGCGCGGGCGGCACCGGGGCGCTCCCCCTGGGCACCCCGCGCCCCTGGAGCCCACCCGCGGCCGCACTCCATGTCCCCCGCACCGAGATGCTGCGCTACCTGGGGCATACCGGGCAGAAGATCGAGGACGGGCTCGCCGCGCGCATCGATGCGGCCGCAGCGGATGCCGAGCGCGTGTCCGCGCCGCGCGGGGTGCGCGCCGCCTTCGCCGTCGACGCGACGGGTGCGGATGCCGCGGGGAACCCCTGCATACGCCTCACGGGGACCACGGTCGAGCTCACAGGGCGCGACATCTACCGGCACCTCAAGGACGCCGAGGCGGCCGTCGTGCTCGCGGTAACGCTCGGCATGGAGAGCGAGCGGCGCCTGAGGCTCCTCGGCACCCTGCAGCCGCTCGATGCCGCGCTCTTCGACGCCGCCTGCTCGGCGCTCGTGGAGGAAGCGGCAGAGGCGCTCGACCGCGCGGCGAAGCAGGAGGCGGCGCGCTGCGGCCTCACGGGCAACTGGCGCTTCTCCTGCGGCTACGGCGACTTGCCGCTCGAGGCGCAGGGCTCGCTGCTCGACGCGCTCGACGCCCGCCGCGCGCTCGGCATCACGCTCACGCCCTCGAACCTCATGATCCCCGCCAAGAGCGTTACCGCCGTCTTCGGGCTCTTCCGCGCGGACGCCCTGGGCAACGCCCCCGTCCCCGCCGCCGACGCCGTGCGGAGCTGCCGGGGCTGCGCCCGTGCCGACGGCTGTGCCTTCCGCGCCCGCGGCACCCGCTGCTATAGGTAAAATTACCCCAGGGGTATTTTTACATCTGAAAGGTGAGCCATGTTCAAGCCACGTACACTCGATGCGCTGCGCATCGCCGACGACGACCTGCGCGCGGTGCTCGAAGGGCGCCGTCGCCTGCTCTTCGACGGCGGCATGGGCACCATGCTCCAGGCGGCGGGCCTCGCCGCCGGGGCGCGCCCCGAGCTCATCACCCTCTCGGACCCCGAGGCCATCACGCGCATCCACGCCGCCTACGTCGAGGCGGGCGCCGAGGTGATCACGACGAACACCTTCGGCGCGAACCGCCTCAAGCTCGGCGACGCCGCGACGGTCGACGAAGTCTTTACCGCGGCCGTCGCTGCAGCGCGGGCGGCCGGCGCCCGCTATGTCGCCGGCGACATCGGCCCCACGGGCGCGCTCATGCGCCCGCTCGGCACGCTCTCCTTCGACGAGGCCTACGAGCTCTTCGCCGAGGAGGCGCGCGCCGCCGCGCGGGCGGGGGCGGACCTCATCATCATCGAGACCATGACCGACCTCGCCGAGATCCGCGCCGCCGTGATCGCCGCGCAGGAGAGCTGCGACCTGCCCATCTTCGCCACCATGACCTTCGAGCCGGACGGCCGCACGTTCCTCGGCACCTCGCCCGAGATCGCCGCCCGCACGCTCGAGGCGCTCGGCGTCGAGGCCCTCGGCATCAACTGCTCGCTCGGCCCGGCGCAGATCCGCCCCTTCGCCGAGCGCATGCTCGCCGTGACGGACGTGCCCGTCATCGTGCAGGCGAACGCCGGCCTCCCCCGCTCCGAGGAGGGGCGCACCGTCTACGACATCGCGCCCGAGGCCTACGCCGAAGCCGTCTCCGGCATGCTCGCCGACGGCGTCGCCATCGTCGGCGGCTGCTGCGGCACGACGCCCGACTACATCCGCCTGCTCGCGCGCGCGATGGAAGCGCGCGGGCGCGCGCTGGAGCCGCGCCGCTGCCCCCGCCCCTTCGTCGCGGCGAGCGCCCAGCAAGCCGCCGTGCTCGACGGCCGCTCCATCGCGGTCGTGGGCGAGCGCATCAACCCCACGGGCAAGAAGCGCCTCCAGCAGGCGCTGCGCGAAGGCGACCTCGCGCACGTCATCGGCCTCGGCATCCAGCAGCAGGAGCAGGGTGCCGACATCCTCGACGTGAACGTCGGCCTGCCCGGCATCGACGAGCGCACGACCATGCTCCGCGTGGTCGAGGAGCTCCAGGCGTCCACCGTGCTGCCCCTGCAGATCGACTCGAGCGATGCCGAGGCCGTCGAGGCGGCGGCGCGGCGCTACGCGGGCATCCCGATCATCAACTCGGTGAACGGCACGCAGGAGAGCATGGACGCCGTGCTGCCCATCGCCGCGCGCTACGGCTGCGACATCGTCGCGCTCACCCTCGACGAGCACGGCATTCCCGAGACCGCCGAAGAGCGCGTCGCCATCGCCGAGCGCATCGTGCGCGCGGCTGCGGGCTACGGCATCGGCCCGCACCGCATCCTCGTCGACTGCCTCGTGATGACCGCCTCCACGAACCAGCGGCAGGCGCTCGGCATCCTCCGCGCCGTGTCGGCGTGCCGCGAGCGCCTGGGCGTGCACTGCGCGCTCGGGGTGTCGAACATCAGCTTCGGCCTGCCCGCGCGCGGCCTCCTGAACGCCACCTTCCTCGCGGCCGCCTTAGGCGCCGGGCTCGACGCGCCCATCATCAACCCCGCCTCCGAGCGCATCATGGACGTGGTGCGGAGCTTCAGGGTGCTCAACGCCGAGGACGAGGGCTCTGCCGCGTTCATCGACCGCTATGCCGGCGCGCCCGACCCCTATACCGCGACGGGCGCGCACGTCGCGGGTGCCCCCGCCGAGGGCGCGCGGCAGACGGACGCCGAGCGCGGGACGATCGAGCACCTCATCCTCACGGGGCGCAAGGGCGACATGCCCGCCGCCACGCGCGCGGCGCTCGAGCAGCTGGAGCCCATGGAGGTCATCTCCCGGCACTTCATCCCCGCCCTCGACGAGGCGGGCGAGCTCTTCGACGCCGGGAAGCTCTTCCTGCCGCAGCTCATGGCCGCCGCCGAGGCGGCGCGCGCCGGCTTCGACGTCATCCGCGAACGCATGCCCGCGAGCGCCGAGGCGCGCGGGCGCGGCATCTGCCTCGCCACGGTGAAGGGCGACATCCACGACATCGGCAAGAACATCGTGCGCATGCTCCTCGAGAACTACGGCTTCACGGTGCACGACCTCGGCCGCGACGTCGCGCCCGAGGCCGTGCTCGCCGCCGTGCGCGAACACGGGGTGCAACTCGTCGGGCTTTCCGCGCTCATGACCACGACCGTGCCCGCCATGGCCGAGACGATCGAGCTTTTGCACCGCGAGGCGCCCAGCGTGCGCGTCATCGTGGGCGGCGCCGTGCTCACGCCCGACTACGCCCGCCAGATCGGCGCGGACTTCTACGCCAAGGACGCCGCGGCCGCCGCGCGCATCTGCCAGGAGGAGCTGGGCGAGTAGACCGGGCGCACGGGCGAGGTCACCGCGCGCTGCACCCCGGCGCGCTGGGGTGCCGGGGCGCCATGTTAAGGGCATGCGGAGAACGCGCCCCGGCGGCGCGGCGCCCCGCCCGCCACGGTAGAATGATGGGAACCCGGCAGATAGGAGCATGTATGGCCATCACGCCCGCAGAGATCGCCGAGACCCGCGGCATGGTGCTCGAGCAGCACCTTGACATCCGCACCATCACCATGGGCATCTCGCTCATGAGCTGCGCCGACGAGAGCCTCGAGCGCATGTGCACCAAGGTGTACGACCACGTGACCAGAACCGCAGAGCACCTCGTGGAGACCGCGGAGGGCCTCGAGCGCGAGTACGGCATCCCCATCGTGAACAAGCGCGTCTCGGTGACGCCCGTGGCGCAGATCGCCGCCGCCTGCCCGGACGAGGACCTGACGCCCCTCGCCCACGCACTCGACCGCGCGGCCGAGACGCTCGGCATCGACTACCTGGGCGGGTTCTCCGCGCTCGTGCAGAAGGGCATCGGGAACGCCGACGCCCGCCTCATCCGCAGCATCCCCGCCGCACTCGCCCAGACGAGCCGCGTGTGCTCGAGCCTGAACGTGGCGAGCCTGCGCGCCGGCATCAACATGGACGCGGTGCTCATGGCCGCGCAGGTCATCCGCGACGCCGCCGAGCTCACCGCGGACGCGGACTCCGTGGGCGCCTCGAAGTTCGTGGTCTTCTCGAACATGGTCGAGGACTCGCCGTTCATGGCCGGTGCCGTGCACGGCAGCGGCGAGGCGGACGCCGTCATCAACGTGGGCGTCTCCGGCCCCGGCGTCATGGCCGCGGCGCTCGAGGAGCTCCCCGAGTCCGCGAGCATGATGGAGGTGGCCGAGAAGATCAAGCAGACCGCCTTCAAGATCACGCGCGCCGGCGAGCTCATGAGCCGCGAGGCCGCGCGGCGCCTGGGCGTGGAGAAGGGCATCGTCGACCTCTCGCTCGCCCCCACCCCCGCCGTGGGCGATTCCGTGGCGCGCATCCTCGAGATCATCGGCGTGGGCACGTGCGGCGGCCCGGGCACCACCTGCGCGCTCGCCCTCCTGAACGACGCGGTGAAGAAGGGCGGCGTCATGGCCACCTCGAGCGTGGGCGGGCTCTCCGGCGCGTTCATCCCCGTCTCCGAGGACGCGGGCATGATCGAGGCGGTGGAGGCCGGCGCCCTCTCGCTCGAGAAGCTCGAGGCCATGACCTGCGTGTGCTCCGTGGGCCTCGACATGATCGCCATCCCCGGCGACACCCCCGTCGAGACCATCGCGGGCATCATCGCCGACGAGATGGCCATCGGCGTCATCAACAACAAGACCACCGCCGTGCGCATCATCCCCGCCATCGGCAAGGGCGTGGGCGACGCGGTCGAGTACGGCGGGCTCTTCGGGCGCGCCCCCATCATGCCCGTGAACGCGCACGCCGGCACCGTCCTCGCCCACCGCGGCGGCCGCTTCCCCGCCCCCTCAACTCGCTCAAGAACTAGCCCTGGGCGGGGGCGGGGGCATGTCCTCCGTGCTCAAACAGTCCTCGCTGCGCTGCGGAACTGCGCGCGGAGGACATGCCCCCGCCCCCGCACACACCTCTTCCTTTGTTCTTGAAGCGCCGAGAACGCATCGCCCGGCGCGATGGAGTAACCAGGAACCATCACATGGCTCGGGGTCCGCGGGGATGATCTCCGCGCGCAGTTCCGCAGCGCAGCGAGGACTGTCTGAGCACGGAGATCATCCCCGCGGACCCCGAGCCCCGAGAGGAGCCCCTGAGATGAAAGCATTCACGCGCGCCCTGGCGGGCATCACGTGCGGTCTTGCGATCGTGCTCGGCATCTTCTCCCTCGCCTGGACGTTCGCGCTCGAGGGCACGCCGCTCGAGGACGCCATCGGCGTCGGGCTCACGAACGCCGCGCTCGATGCCTCCGGCGTGAAGGGGCGCATGGAGGATGCGCTCCGCTCGAGCACGGGCGCCATCGCCGAAGCGACCGGCATGTCGGAAGACCAGGTGAACGCCGCCATCGACCAGCTCGACATCTCGTCGTGGAGCGCCATAGCGCTGCCTGCCGACGCGACCGCCACCGGTTCCTTCACGACGAGCTACCAGGGCGCGGAGGCCACCGTCACCACGTACGCCGACCCGTCCTACATCACCGTCGACGCCTACGGCCAGACCATCACGCTCAGCGTGCCCGAGAGCGCGCAGCAATACGTCTCACTTCTCGGCTACCTCTAACGCCCGCCGAGCCTACGCCCCGGCATCGGGGAGGGCGAGCGTGTAGTCCCGGCCGTCGGCCATCGTGAGCACGAGGTCGGAGCCGTCGAGCGCGAGGTCGACCACATTCCCCGAACCCTCATAGAAATCGCCGGGCAGCGAGCCGTCGCCGTAGAGGTAGCTCTGCACAAGGCAGCCGTCGGCGCTGTTGGAGACGATGTAGAGCACGCCGTCGTGCAGGGCAAACCCCACGGGCGTGCCGGGGATCTCGAAGAGCGCTGCCACCGCGGCGTCCTCGGTGCCCTGTCGGCGCGCGAAGGCGTAGCCGTCGCCGTCGGAGATGATGAGGTACGTGCTACTGCCGTCGGCGATCTCCTCGCCGGCATCGAAGCGAGCCACACCGTCAGGAGCGGCCGCCTCCCCGGCCGATGCCCTCGCGGCCGCCCCGCCACCGGTCGCGCCGTCGTCGAGCAGGGCGGCGACGAGGGCCCGGCCGCCCACGAAAAGCACCGCCGCGGCGAGCGCGCAGCCGATGAGGACAGATAGGATGGTGAGGGCGCGCCGCCCGCGCCCG
>CAPI01000055.1 GCA_000333815.1 [Collinsella] massiliensis | reverse complement strand
CCCTATGTTTTGTCCGAAATGCGGCGCCAAGAACGAGGACGGCGCTAAGTTCTGCGGTGCTTGCGGCGCGCCCATCCCGCAGCCCGCGAGCGCCCCTGCGCCCGACGCGCAGCCTGCGGGTGCTCCCGCCCCCGGTCAGGTTCCCGGCCCCGTACCCGGCCCGGTTCCCGGTTCCGCGCCGACCCCCTCGCCCATCGCGAGCGGCGCCTCGCAGCTCGGCAGCCTCGCCGGCAACCTCGGCGGCATCCTGCCCCTCGCGCGCATCATCGCCGGCGCCGTGCTCGTAATCGCCTTCTTCCTGCCGTTCTACAGCATCTACGGCATCTTCGACATGAGCCCCATGCAGATGACGTTCGGCGTCGACTTCTACGGCTCGCACATCGACGGCGAGATCCGCAACCTGTACTACCTCATCCCCGGCATCGGCACCCTTATCGCCGCGTTCGTCTATAAGAACAAGCAGGGCGACATCGCCACCCTGGCCGCTGGCGTCCTTGGACTCATCTTCCTCTTCATCACGCTCGAGGATGGCGTGAGCCTTGCCTTCGGCGGATGGCTCTACGTTCTGGCGAGCATCGTCTGCATTGCCATCGGCGCGCTGCAGCTTATCGCAAACCGCAAGTAACGAATACGGCGCAGCCGCTCGCGTCCCAAGGCAGCGCGATACGCGACCCGTCCACAACACCCCATGATCGCCCTACGATCTCCTGAAGGGTCTGCTCCTGGAATTCCACGGGAGCAGGCCCCTCACCTTAACGCGCCCCCGCATACCCTGCAGCGAATCAACTCATACAGAGCCCTTTGTTCTGCTCTGTCTTCTCACGCTTCTTTTGGTGTACTCCGCCTTTGTAGAGCTGCAAACACCTCATTGATGCTTTTGAAGTTTAAGCCCATTTGATATATGATTTGGGCTTGAATTTAGCTAGAAGAGGGGCGGGCATGACACAGCGGGAGCAGCTCGAGCAGCTCATCGACGAGGGAAACGGCTATCTCTCCTGCAGGGAGGCGATGAATCGCGGAATCTCACCGCAGGCGGTCTCCCTCTATGCGCACGAGATGGGGCTCACGCGCGAGGCGCGGGGGCTCTATCGCGACCCCGCGTCCTGGGAGGACCCCCTGCATGTGTTCCAATTCCGCTATCCCAAGCTCATCTTCTCCCATGAGACCGCATTGTTCCTGCTCGGGCTCTCAGAACGAGAGCCGGCAACGGTAACCGCAACCCTCGCCACCGGCACGGGCTCAGCCGCCCTCACACACGATGGCGTGAAGGTATACAAGGTCAGACCTGATTTGCTGGAGCTCGGACTCTGCGTAGCGGAGACTCCCTTCGGCCACCTCGTACGGTGCTACGACCGCGAGCGAACCCTCGTGGACCTCCTGCGCAGCCGAACCACGGTCGACCAGCAGGAGCTGCTTTCCGCCCTCAAAGGCTACGCGCGGTCGCGCCAGCGTGACATCCCGCTCCTCATGCGCTATGCCCGGGCATTCTCGGTCGAGCGCCTGCTTGCAACCTATCTGGAGGTGCTCCTATGATCACCAGCTCGCGTCAACTTATGGACCGCATCAAGAACCTCGTCGGCAGCGATAGCGCAAAGGCTCAGACAGCCATGCGCCTGTACGCCATGGAGCGGTTCCTCGATCGCCTTGCGCGCTCGCCGTGGAGGGGTCGCTTCATCGTTAAGGGTGGGGCGCTCGTCACGGCGCTCGTCGGCGTCTCCATGCGCACAACCATGGACATCGACGCGACGGTGGAGGGCATCACGCTGAAGGAGGATGAGATCATACGGGTCGTCGAAGAAATCTGCATGATCGAGACGGACGACGGGATGGACTTCCATGTGAAGTCGGTCGACCGCATCATGGACGAACACGACTACCCGGGAATCAGACTGTCGATGGAGACCCTTCTCGACCGTGCCCGAATCCCCATGAAGCTTGATTTCTCGACCGACGACCCAATCACGCCGGGAGCAATCGAGCTCGGCTACCCACGCCTCCTCGAAGACGGCGAGATTCCCATCATGGCGTACAACCTGGAAACCCTGCTCGCAGAGAAGCTCGAGACCATAATCTCTCGCGGTGTCGCCAACACGAGAATGCGCGACTTCTACGACATCTTCGTGCTCCTCGAAGTGAAGGGCGATTCCATAGAACCGCACACCCTGAAAGCGGCGATCAGGGCAACCTTTGCCAAGCGGGGAACAAACCCGTCGCCTGAGAATGCGCGACTCATCCTAAGCGAGGTCGAAGACGACGAACGGATGAAAGAGATGTGGCTCCGCTACCAGTCGAAATCAGATTACGCGCGGGATGTCACATGGGAAGATGCCATGCGCGCGGCCTCATGTCTCTTAGATGCGCTCGAAGGTGGACGAGATGATTCCCCAAAGGATTGACCTCGCACCGGAAGCGTTTTACCTGATGGCATCTCTTTTTAGGTGCACCTCACCCATAATACTCTCTGGTAAGGACAACGGAACATCGGAAACGATATAAGACTGATCCGCGCCTAACGCGCTCGAGGGGCTACCGAGCACATCCCGGCAGCCCCTCAGTTCATGTAACAAATTGACGTTCCAGCTTCATCACGCAAGATGACGCTTGATGCAGGCAACGAGCTCCTCGGGCGTGTGCTGGGTCATGATATCGGCCACAGCGGCATCGTCCATAAACACCTTCATGAGCGCTTGGAGCATATCCACCTGGCCGCCCTCACGCACAATGCCGAGGTTGATGATGAGCTCAGCCTGCACCTCATCTCCGATACCGCCCATCGGCTGGAACACCACGGGCTTCACCGGTTTCACCACGGCGATATATGCTTTGTTCACGCAGTTGTCCGCATGCGGAATGGCCACGCCGATTGTCGGCGTCTGCAAGCCCGTGGCATAGGCCCGCTCGCGCGTAATCATCGCATCAAGCCAGTTCTCCTTGGTATAGCCCATGGGCTCAAGTCGAGCGAGCATCTTTTGAAACAGATCTTCCGTATCGTCCGCCTCGATGTCGGTAAACGCGAGCTCGGGCTTCAACAGATCGAGATCTTCTGCGTCAATCATCGCTTCCTCCTCTAGCTACGCCTTGCCGCGCGAACCGCACATCTCAATCACGTCGAAAATCTTCTCTTTAGCACGCGCCTGAGCAAAGGCGATGATGTCCTGAGTATGACGCTCGATACCCATCTCCGCAATCGCATCACGCAGGCCGGCGACATAGGTACAACGCACGTCAGTACCCACGTTCACTTTGCGGATGCCATCGCGCACCGCGCGGCGCACATCGTCCGCGGGGATACCCGAACCGCCGTGAAGCACGAGCGGCACACTCGGCAGGGCTTGGCTCACCTGCTTAAGCAAATCATAATTAAGCTTCGGCGGCTCTTTATAGAAACCGTGCTCGCTACCAATGGCAACCGCCAGGGCATCCGCTCCCGTAGCCTCGATGAGCTTGACCGCCTCGTCAACGTTCGCATCCCAAGAGGCGCCGTCGCCATGCGCGACATGGCCTACTTCAGCTTCAACGAAAACCCCGCAAGCGTGCGCATATTCAACGACGTCCTTCACGATAGCGATGTTCTCATCGAGAGGCTTATCGGAAGCATCAATCATAACCGAATTGTATCCGGCATCCACAGCCTGCTTGCAAAGCACAGGATCGGGGCAATGGTCGCAATGCAAGATAAATGGTGTCTCGCCCTCGCTGGCGAGAATGTGCGCGATGGCCGAAATCTTATCGAACCCCATTGCGCTCGTGGTCATCATCGTGCCCGCAGCAATAATGGGCGTCTGGGCCTCGCGACCCGCTTCGGCGATGGCTATCAGATCGCCGTAGTCAGAATGGTTGATGTGCGGGATAGCATAACCGCCTGAAATCGCCTTTGAGAAAATCTCAACGATCTCATCCCTCTTCGGCATATCCATTGGAAACCTCCGAATCAAATAAGCTGTTATGGAAGCAGACCGCCAAGGTAGCGAGTCCGAAAAAAATGGGGCGGGCAGGCTCATTTCGCCCCACCCGCCCCTCAAATCTCCTAGTTAAAGAAAAACGAGAGAAGCATGAGCATCACGGTACCGATGTGCTCACCCGTGTTGAAGAGCGAGTACACGCCACCGGGCTCGAGCAGGCCGACGTTGACGCCCACCTGGGTGATGAGCGGAGCCAGCCACGTGGCGGTATAGAACACGACGATGATGCAGATGATGCCGGCAATGAAGGCGCGGAACATATTGCGCTTGGTGCCGATCACGGGAGCCATCATCATGTAGCTCAGATTGGTCAGACCGATGACGGGCAGTACGGCGTTGCCGGGAAGCACGACGGCAAGCAGCAGCGAAATCGGGGTCATGATGAGGCCGAGCGAGATCATATCGGGATCGCCGACGAGCAGGGCGAAGTCCATGCCGATGCGGAGCTCACGACCAGGCATGCGCTTGGTAACGAACTTGCGGACAGCCGCAACGATGGAGGACAGGCCCTCAACCAAGATGGAAATCATGCGGGGCAGCAGCACCATGGCGGCGGCGAGGCTCATGCCCGCCGTAAGCGCCTGATCCCACGTGTACTGTGCGAGAAGCGCAAGTACAACACCGATGAGCAGGCCGAGGATGGAGGGCTCGCTCATGAACGACAAGCCCTTGGGAAGGTTGCGCAGGTTGAGATTGATGTTGCGCACACCCGGGATATGGTCGATGATCCAGTCGATGCCCTGGACGAACGGCACCAAAACCGGGAACGCCATGGTGCAGAAGGACAGACCGCGATACTGCTCGCCGCAAACCTCGCAAATGATGTCCTGGTTACGATCGGCAAGTATCAGGTTGCAGACCGAATAGGCAGCGCCGATTGCGATACCGATTGCCATGTTACCGGTGATGACCGTCGCCATCGCTCCGATGAACAGGTAGTGCCAGAAGTTCCACAGGTCAACATTGAGCGTCTTGGTCACTTTAAGCAGAATCAGAATCACGTTGACGACAAGCAGCGTGGCGATCATGCACAGTACGAAGATGCCATCCGAAAACGCCATGGCGCTCACGACGGGAACGCCCACGTCGACCGCCTCGAGTCCCAACCCCCAGAGCTCCTGGAGCTTCTGAACGAGTGGCGTCATGGTCTCGGTAATGAGGCCCGTGGTGAGCGAGATGCCCTTAAAGCCGACGCCGACGATGATACCGGCGCGTGCGGCGTCCTTGACCTTCATGCCAAAGCACAGACCCATGATGAACAGGATGACAGGCATCATGACAAAGGCGCCCAGGCCGACGATCGTCTCGACAAAGTTAAGGACGATTTCCATGTACAACCCCCTTTTCAGGCGTAACCCCTTCGGGTATAGCTACGTGCACTCGCTAGGCAGAGACGCTCTTGAGATACTCAACGATCTCGTCGAGCAGCTCGTCGGAACCGATTCCCGTCAGCAGCGGCACACCCGAAAACACCTTCGCATCGCTGGGGTTTTCGAACGAGGTGGTCGCAACGGTAGCGAGAATCACATCGGGCTGATAGCCTTCGATAGTGCCCGTTGCCTCCTGCACGCTGCAGGTCCGGATCTGTGCGGGCATTTCACGCTCCTGCATACCCACCTGGAGGGTGCGCGCCACCGTGGTCGAGGTTGAGAGCCCTGCTCCACAGACACCGAGGATTCGAAATTCCTTCATGAGTGCACGTCCTTTCTACAAGTGCGAACTCAACGACCGAAAACTACCTACTCTTTATACGGCTTGGCCCTTCAAGGCGCGACGACGCAGCTCTACGCGCGCGTCCTCGGGGAGACCCTGCATGGAACCCGCCTGATATGCGAGGTAGGCAATCTGCGCGCACTCCTCAACGGTTTCGGCACCCTTGTAAGCCATTGCAAGCGTGGGAGCGCAGGTGATCTGACCATGATTCTGCATGGTGCAAGCAAGATGATCCTCGCCAAGCGTCGCAACGACGGTTTCGGCGAGCTCCTTCGAGCCGGGAAGCTGGAAGGGCGCGCACGGCACGGGCGCAAACGCGCTCGAAGGCGGCACCATCGCTGGAATCTCCTTCTGCATGATGGACATAACCGTTGCATACATGGAATGCGTATGCACCACACCGTTCACATTCGCGCGAGCACGGAAAATAGCAGTGTGCATGGGGGTTTCAGAAGACGGCTTCAAATCGCCATCGATGACCTCGCCCCACAGCGAGACGACAGGGAGATCCTCGGGCTTCAGCGTGTCATACGGAATGCCGCTCGGCGTGATGACAACCGCCTCCTCACCGGGAACGCGCATGGAAACATTACCGGCGGTGCCGTGAATCAGACCGTGCTCGAGACACTTCACCGCGAACTTCAGAACCTCTTCCCTGGTCTCCTGATACAGCATGAGCTCTCCTTACCTCGTTCTGCTGCCAATCGCAGGCGTTTGGTGGTGGTCCTGTGTTTCAAACGCCTTGCAGTGACGAGTATAGGGCTAATTCTGTGTTTCAGACGCAAATTGTTGGATTTCAAAGAAATATATCTGTGAATGGCATATTTTTAGCGCTAAACGGTCTTACCAGTCTGTGTTTCAAACATTTATAGCTAATATGAAATGCGAGCGGAGTCCGACAGCCCGTCGAACCCCGTCCGTATGCGCTTCACTTACAGCCTCAACCGAATTACCTTCGGTATCACACAGATGGTCATCGCTTCTAATACACGAGCGTTATCTGGTGCTCCTCACAAATCGCTTTCCATGCCTCGCTCGGCTCTTCATCGGTTACCAAATAGTCTATCTTGTCGAGCGATGCCACACGCACAAACGCCGCCCGGCCGAATTTCGTATGATCCGCGAGGAGAATCACCGTTTCCGCCTGGTCAATGAACGTGCGCTTGACCTCTGTCTCCTCCGGCCTGCTGTCAAATACGGCATTCTCGTCGATGCCCATGCAGCTAAAGATAAGCGCATCCACGCGATACCGTCTGATAGCCGATTTCGTTGCTTCACCGCGTAGAGAGAGCGTACCGCGATGAAACTCACCGCCCGGAACCATAACAGACAACTTGCCATCGACAAGCTCTTGCAGGGCAGCTGTCGAATTGGTCAGCAACGTCAAATCGGAACGGTCCTTGATAAGCTTGATAGCTTCTCCTGTGGTGCTGCTCGAGTCTGCCGCGACCGTGTGCGCATGCTCGAGTAAGGGGAGCATATTCCGAGCAATCTTGCGCTTTTCATCGACGCGCTGAGCGGCACGCTTGTAGTACTGGACATCGGTCACCAAGCGGCGCTCCGGATTCGGAATGGCTCCACCGTATGTCCGTTTGAGTACGCCATCCGCTTCGAGGCGCTCCAAATCCCGCCTGATAGTCTCTTCGGTAACACCGAGCCGTTCACTCAAATCAGAGACAACGACCTTGCCTGTCTGAGACAGCTCATCTTGGATGAACTGACGCCGACTTTGGGCGACCATATTGCACCTCATTTACACCTAGCTAGCGGGACGGGCGGAGCTTGCATGGAACCCCTCCCTCTAGCGTCATTATATCCATATCTGCACTTATGCCCGGGCATGACCACCAACGGCTACATTGCCGATCTCCTCCGCCGTCATGCCACGCGTATCGAACCCGAGCCGAGCGATGACCGCCGCCGTGGACAGCGCCACGCAGGACATCATGAGAAACACCGGAACCACACCCGAAGCGCTCAGAAGAGCGGCCACGCAAAATGGCGTAACGATGCCACTCAAACGCCCTATCGAATTCGCAAGGCCGGATCCACGCATCCGAACCTCCGTCGGCCAAATCTCGGGCACATATACACCAGATGAGAAAACCACGTACATCTCTACCACAACCTGGAGCAAAAACCCCAACACGCAGATGGCAAGATGGTTTTGCTGCAGCGCGAACACCGGTCCGAGAACAGCCATGATGAGCAACAACCCGATGCCCATCACCTTTCTTGACAGGTGATCCATAAGCAGCATGCCTAAAAAGGCACCCGCAGGCGCACCTATCGCCATGACGGTATAAAGCGCGAACGAGCTGTTGAGATCGATGCCTTTGAGCAAGAGGATCGTCGGGAGCCACGTCATCAGAGTGTACGCAGTCACGTTCATGGCCACGAGCACGAACGCTCCGAGCACGACACGTCGCAGCAAGTCGCCGTGGAAAAGGCTCTTATACGGAATCTCCTCATGCGCGGACGAGGCACAATCCCCGCACGCACCGGCGTGTGCGTGAACAGGTGGCAGCGGGGCGCCGCTTTCTCGCTCGACCTCATCCTCAATGGAGTTCAATACGCGCGCAGCCTGGGCGAAGCGCCCCCGGCTTTCAAGCCATCGTGGCGATTCGGGATACTGCCGCCAAGCCCATAGCCATACCAATGTAGAGAGCACGGCGGGGATCGCGAACATGAGGCGCCAGTTCGCATCTGCGGTTACGAGTGGCGTAACAAGCGTTGCCAGAAGTGACGAAATGGGATTGCTACAGTTGCCCAGAAACGAATTTCTCCCCATCCAGGTCCCACGCGTCGCCGCGGGAACATATTCAGAAAACCCAGCGAAGATCGTCACAAGCAGCGCGCCCAATCCAAATCCCATTACCGCACGAATCACCGTAAGCAATTCGATATTCGGCGCAACAGCAGCGAGATACATGCAGAGGGTGTGGAGGCCGACAAAGAGTAAATAGCCCTTTCGTCGACCTATAGCATCACCGATGACGCCACCCAGAAGCGACCCGAAAAACATTCCCGCCATATACACTGAGGTGAACAAGGCGCTGCTGGTCGCATCAACCCAGCCGATAGCTGTTAGCTGGGCGAGCACGAGACCGCTCACATAGTTGCTCCATGCGAACAGGACGGCAAGGCCGGACATGAGAAAGATCTTCCAACGCCAGAACGTCTCCGGCAAGCGATCAATCCGGGCATCGCTGTTCGGCTCCTCCGTCTCGGGCATCCGTTTTTGTTCGTATGCCTCATCCATGTCGCCGAGCCTTGCTGTCGTCATCACGTCGCTCCCCTTTTCTTCGCACCCAAAAATGCACGTATCGGGGGGCGTGACACGCGGTACGCCCCCCTAAACCAGCCGTCTTACGCGTCGAGCAGCTCGGCCTGCTCGCGCATCCAATCGGCATCGTCTTTCGTAAGCCCGATTTGAACCGCACGAATGTTTTCCTCGACCTGCTCAGGCGTTGTCGACCCGCTCAGAATGGAGATGAAGTCACCCTGCGCGAGCACCCAAGCGAGCGCAAGCGTGGGGATGCCGCACGAGTACTTCTCGCACAGAGGCTTCCAGCTATCGAGCATGTCGATAACGCGCTCGAGGTTCCCGGGCTGCCACCACTTCTTGTTCGCGCGCGCACCAGTGGGCACATAGCCCTTCTCGATGGTTCCGGTGAGGAGACCCTGCTCAAGCGGAGAATACGCCTGGATAACGATGTTGTTCTCGCGACAAAGATCGAAAAGCTCGTCCTCGACGGCACGATCAAGCAGGCTATACTTAGCTTGAATGATATCGAGCTCTCCGCAGCGTAAATACTCTTTGATGTGATCGGTCGTGACGTTCGCAGCGCCGATTGCGCGAATCTTCCCCTGGCGCTTTAGATCAAGCAAGACCTCCATAGTCTCCTCGATAGGCGTGAAGCACGGCTCGACCGACTGCCAGTGGGTCATGTAGATGTCGATGTAGTCAGTTCCCAAGCGCTCGAGGCTCGCCTCAATCTCCTCCCGAACCGATTCAGGGGTGAGATTCTTATATAGCTGACGGTCACCCACCTTGTTAAACAGGCTTCCTGTGCGCTCCCACACGATACCGCACTTGGTCTCAAGAATAACGTCCTTGCGATTCATGCCCTTGAGCGCTTTGCCAACAATAACTTCGCTGTTGCCGAAGTTATAGCCGGGAGCGGTATCGATGAGGTTGATGCCCACCTCGCCCGCTTTGTGAATCGTATCGATGCACACCTGAGTATCGAGATCACCGTTCCAAGCCGGACCTCCGCCGATAGCCCATGTTCCTAGGCCGATTTTCGATATTTCGATGCCCGTATCGCCGAGTTTCACCATATTCATGGATGCATCAGTCCTTCCGCGTAGATGCCACCGTCGGACCACCGTCTTCACTATAGATGATTTGATTTTTGATTCAATACATATTTCTGTGTTTCACAGATTATTTTGTTTGTTTTAATCTGACAGGAGACGTGAGCTAGCGCGTTTCTACCGCATCGATAGCAAAAAGGCGACCACCCAAACGGGTGGTCGCCCTTGCATTCCGTATCTGTTCGGTCACGCCCCTGCAACGTGGTGCAGGCCGAAGCCCAGCAAGCTTCCTTAGCTAGTACAGCTTCGCGCCGGCGGGGATGCTGTCGTCCACGATGAGCACGTTCAGGCGCTCCTCGGCATCGTCGCCCTCGCCCTCGGCATGCACGGCGCTGATGATCATGCCGCAGGAATCGATGCCCATCATCTTGCGCGGCGGCAGGTTCGTGATGGCGATGAGCGTCTTGCCCACGAGCTCCTCCGGCTCGTAGTAATCGTGGATGCCGGAGAGGATCACGCGGTCGGTGCCCGTGCCGTCGTCGAGCGTGAACGCGAGCAGCTTCTTGCTCTTCTTCACGGCCTCGCACGCCTTGACCTTCACCGCGCGGAAATCGGAGCGGCTGAACGTGTCGAAGTCGACGAAGTCCTCGAAGAGCGGCTCGACCTTCACCTTGCCGTAGTCGATCGTGGGCTTCTTCGGCTCGACGAACGGGCTCGCGCCGGAAGCGGCCGCGGCCTCGGCGGCCTTCGCGGCGGCCGCGCCGTTCGCGCTCCCCTTCTCGGGGCGCATGTGCGGGAAGAGCAGCACGTCGCGGATGCTCGCGGAATCGGTGAGCAGCATGACCACGCGGTCGATGCCGATGCCGATGCCACCCGCCGGCGGCATGCCGTACTCGAGCGCGCGCACGTAGTCCTCGTCGTACTCCATGGCCTCGTCGTCGCCGCCGGCCTTCTCCTCCATCTGGCGGGCGAAGCGCTCGGCCTGGTCGACGGGGTCGTTGAGCTCGGAGAAGGCGTTGGCGTACTCATGCCCGGCGATGACGAGCTCGAAGCGGTGCGTGAGGCGCGGGTCGTCCTCGAAGCGCTTGGCGAGCGGCGAGACCTCCACGGGGTAGTCGCACACGAAGGTGGGGTTCACGATGGAATCCTCGCCGCGCTCGTCGTAGATCTCGGCGATGAGCTTGCCGGCGCCCCACTCGGGCTTGACCTCGATGCCGCACTCGGCGGCCGCCGCGCGCAGCTCCTCGATGGGCGTGTCGAGCGTGAGCTCCCGGCCCATGACCTCGGAGACGATCTCGGTCATGGGACGGCTCGGCCACGTGCCCGACAGGTCGATGGTCTGGCCCTGGTACTCGATGACCTCGGGGTTGCCGATGGCCTTGTTCGCGGCCTTGATGACGCCCTCGGCGAGCTCCTTCATGCCGTCGAGGTCGCTGTAGGCGCGGTAGGCCTCCATGGTGGTGAACTCGGGGTTGTGCGTCTGGTCCATGCCCTCGTTGCGGAAGATGCGGCCGATCTCGAACACGCGCTCGTAGCCGCCCACGAGCAGGCGCTTCAGGTGCAGCTCGGTGGCGATGCGCAGGTAGCACTCCTGGTTGAGGGCGTTGAAGTGCGTGATGAACGGCTTTGCGGTGGCGCCGCCCTGGATGGTCTGCAGGATGGGCGTCTCCACCTCCATGTAGGCGTTGTCCTCCATGTAGCGGCGGAACGCCGAGATGATGGCCGAGCGCTTGCGGAAGGTTTCGCGCACGTCGTCGTTCATGATGAGGTCCACGTAGCGCTGGCGGTAGCGGGTCTCCTTGTCGGAGAGGCCGTGGAACTTCTCGGGCAGCGGGCGCACGGCCTTGGAGAGCAGCGTGAGGCGCTTCGGCGCGATGGAGAGCTGGCCGCGCTTCGTGCGCACCACCACACCGGTCACACCCACGATGTCGCCGAGGTCGAGCTCGCCGAGAAGCTCCCAGTCCTCCGGGCGCATGTCGTTCACGCGGCAGAAGAGCTGGATCTCGCCGGAGGGGTCGCGCACGACCACGAACGCGATCTTGCCCTGGCCGCGCTTGGCCATGACGCGGCCGCCGATGCTCACCACGTCCTCGGTGTCCTCACCGGCGGCGAGGCCGGCGTAGGCCGCCTCGATATCGGCCACATGGTCCGTGACCTCGGAATGCTCGGGATACGGGTCGGCACCCGCCTCGAGCATCGCGGCGCGCTTGGCCAAGCGGTGCGCGCGCTCGTCGTTCAGCGTCGAGGCCGCCTCCGGCGCGTCGGCCGGGCGTCCCTGCTCCTGCTGCTCTGCCATCATCTCTCCTTGCTCACACGGCGCTGGTATATCGGTTTCACGGTGATAAAAAGGTGTCTGGCACCAATTTATCAGTCTGAGGGGTTCGTCAAAAAAGGCTCCCCTGGGCCGAGACCCCGGGGAGCCGGTGTGCACGAGGTGCGCTCGACCCGGGGCCTAGCGCGAGATCTTCGTGATGGTGTACGTGCGGGTCTTGCCCGAGGGGAGCTGGACCTCGACGGTCTCGTTCTCCGCGTGGTTGATGATCGCGCGGCCGATGGGCGACTCGTTGGAGATGCGGTGGCGCAGCGAGTCGGTCTCCGTGCTACCCACGATGGTGACCTCGCTCACCTCGCCGTTCTCGTCCACGAGCTCCACCACGCAGCCGAGCGAGACGGTGAAGGTGTGGCCGGTGTCCTCGGCCTCCTTCGCGTTGGCCAGGATGGCGCGGATCTCGGCGATGCGCGCGGCGTTCTTCGCCTGCTCCTCGCGGGCGTCGTCGTACTCGGAGTTCTCCGAGAGGTCGCCGAAGTCGCGCGCCGCCTTGATGCGCTCGACGATCTCCTTCGTGAGGTCGCCCTCGCGCCACGCGAGCTCATCGACGAGCTTCTGACGGCCTTCGGAGGTAAGTACAAACTCGGGTGTTTCCATTGAGCGGGCTCCTTGCATCTATCCTGGTGCTATGCGCTACACATGATAACGGCCGACGACCCCCGCGGGGTAGCCGGCCGCAAACGTTCTATAGGAAGAACAAAGCTACTCCGAGATGGGGCTATCGGATTCGCTCTCCTCTTTCTTCTTCTTGGCCTCGGCGAGCTTCGCCTCGAGCTCGCGGATCTCGCGATCCTCATCGCTCTCGGACGCGGGCGCCTCGGTCTCCTCGTCCTTGCCGGACATGCCCTCGCGCAGGTTCTTCACCGTCGAGCCGAGCGACTTGCCGAGCTGCGGAAGCGCCTTGGGTCCGAAGATGAGCAGGGCGATGATCAAAATGACGATCCACTCAAAGCCTTTAGGCATAGTATTCCTCCGTACAACTGGTACACAAGCTCGAACGAGTATACCGCGCCCAAGCCCCGCGAACAACTTCGGAACATTTTACACATGCCGCGCACGCATGCAGGGCACCGCCTGCGACCTCGGGTTTCCGGAGCATCCGGCACGCGGGGGACGCGCCCGCACGTAAACGCTTCGTAACCAATAGGTAAAGTCGCGCCCTCCTCGATGCCCTCCTAGATGAGGCTCACGACGAGCGGGATCGTGGCGATGGAACCCACCACGGAGAGGAAGGTGGCCTGCACCATGGGCTTCAGGTCCACGTCGTACTGCAGGCAGTAGAGCGTGCCGTTCGTGGCCACGGGCATGCCGATGCCGAGCGCCACCACCGCCGTGATGGCGGGGTTCACGCCGAGCGCCTGCAGCGCCACAAGGACGACCACGGGGATCGCGAGCAGGCGGAAGAACGTCGCCACGCAGGCGCGCCAGTTGCCGAACATCGCCCTGAGGTCGAAGCGGGCGAGCGACGACCCCACGATGAGCAGGGCGGCCGGCGTGGTGAGCTGCCCTACTATGTCGAAGGCGCCGCCCAGGATGCCCAGGTCGTTCACGCCGGCGAGCACGAGGACGAGCGTGGCGATGCTCGCGATGAGCGTGGGCGTCCTCAAACTCGCCGCGCACGAGGCGAGCATGCGCCGCCATCCGCCGTGCGAGCGGAACATCGAGACGCCGAGCGAGAACATGACGAGGTTCGCGGGAATGTTCGCGATGGCGAGCAACAGCACCGACTGCTGTCCCAGCACGGCCGCGGCCACGGGGAAGCCCATGAAGCCGCAGTTGCCGAACGTGATGAGGTAGCGGTACGCCGGGGCCACGTCCTCCGGCACGCGCATGGCCGCCGAGACGCCGTAGCCCATCGCGAGCGCGAAGACGTAGGCGCCGGCGGAGCAGGCAAGCACGACGGCGACGGTGCCGGCGCCCGGCAGCACCTCGACCGAGCTGATGGACGACACGATGAGGCAGGGCAGCGCGACCTCGAGCACGAGCCGCGAGAGACCGTGGTCCACCTCGTCGTTCATGATGCCCGCCTTGTGGATGGCGTACCCGAGCGCGATCGGCAGCGAGAGCATGACCATCTGCGAGGCGATATACAGGACGTCCATCGGACGCGCTTCCCTTCGGTTGGTGAGATCGGTGGAACGGGATCGAATATCGAAGGGGCGCCGACCGCCGGGCAGCGGCAGCGCCCCCTCCCCCGGGAATCGCCCCGGGCACGAGCCGGTGCGACCCGGCTACATCACGAGCATGAGCACCGTGAGGACGGCCGCCGTCACGACCGTGAGCGCGATGAAGAACTTGAGCGTGAGCTTGAGGAAGGTGGTGTAGCTCGTATGGGCGAGCTCCAGGCCGGACACGATGACGCCGTTCGTGGGCGTGATCATGGCCACGACGCCGTGCGCCGCCACGTAGATCATGATCATGATGTCGGGCGAGAAGCCGAGGCTGTCGGCGAGCGGCCCCATGATGGGCATGGAGACGGTCGCCATGCCGGAGCTCGACGGGATGAGGAACGACAGCACGAAGTACAGCGCGTAGCTCGCCGGCGCGAAGATCACCGCGGAGACGCCGCTCAGGGCGGTCGCGGCCGCGTTGAGCACGAAGACGTCGAGGCCGGTCTCGGCCATGAGCACGGAGATGGCGCGCGCCACGGCGATGACGAGCGCGGTGGAGATCATGGTGGAGCAACCGTCGACGAAGGTGTTCACGAGCTCCTTCTCGTCGAGGCCGCCCACGAGGCCGATGATGATCGAGATCACGAAGAACCAGATGCCGCACTCGGTGAAGTACCACTCGCCGAGCGGCAGGCCGGTGAGGAAGGCGCTCCACGCGGTGCTCGGGTTATCGGGCGTGGCACCCAGGGCGAAGAAGTCGATGCCGAAGCTCTCCCAGGGGATGAACGAGATGATCATGACGATGAACGACAGCGCGAAGAGCACGAGCACGAGCTTCTGCTTGCCGGTGAGCACCGCGTCCTTGAGGTTCGATGCGCTCTCTTCCTCCTCGAGCACCTTCGTCTCGTCGGCGTAGGCGGCGTCCATGCTGGCGAGCTCTTCGGGCGTCATGGCGGAGTTGGCGCGGTCGGCCTTGACCCGCTTGGCGTAGCGCATCACGAAGAAGATGCCCATGCCCTCGGAGATCACGAAGAGCAGGAAGCCCACGGCGATGAGCGTGCCCTGGTTCACCGCGATGCCCATGTCGGTGAGCGCCGAGGACGCGATGGCGATGGAGAACGGGTTGACCGTCGAGCCCAGGGTGCCCAGGCCGGCGCCCAGCAGCACGATGAGCGCGCCCACCATGGAGTCGAAGCCCATGGCGAAGGTCACGGAGGCGAGCAGGATGTAGAAGGGGATCGTCTCCTCCATCATGCCGTAGGTGGAGCCGCAGATGCCGAACGCGAGCATGAGCACGGGGATGAGCAGCGTGTCGCGGTTGCCGAGCTTGCGCACGAGCGTGGCGATGCCGGCGTCGAGGGCACCGGTCTTGTTGACGATGGCCAGGAAGCCGCCGAGCACGATGACGAACAGGCACACGTCGATGGCGTTCTTGAAGCCGGCGAACGGCGCCTGCAGCACCTGCGCGAGCGTGGCGCCGGTGACGTCGGGCGTGAACGCCGACACGATCCAGGTGCAGATGGCCACGAAGACCAGGCACCCGAACAGGATGGTGAACGAGGTGGGCATACCCCGCTTCTTCTTTTTCTTCACTGCTTCTGCCATATATTCCTCCTTGCTATCGGGGTCTCCCCCCTACCGAGGCCAGGGCTTGGGCGCCCCGGCCTTGATGCGCGATGATGAAGCGCAGCGCGCACGCTCCCCGCATGGGGCGGGCGGGGTACCCGCGCGCAGACGGTCTCCTGCGCCTGCGCCCCGGCTGCCCCGCCCGCTTCCGCCACGGGAGCCTGCCTCACTCCGCGTGACGGTCCAGATAGGTGAGCGCGCAGCCCGCGAGGAGCGCAGCGCCCTTCCAGAACACCGACTCGTCGAAGTCGACGTTGGGATGGTGCATGCCGCAGCCCTCGTGGCCGGGCAGCGTGCCCGTGCCCAGGATGAAGTAGGTGGTGGGCACCTCCTGCGAGAGGATCGCGAGGTCGTCGGTGCCCGAGAACGGCGCCTCGAGCTCCCGGACGGGCTCGCCGAAGATCTCGGCCGCATAGCCCGTGAGCTCCTCGGTGAGCGCGGGGTCGTTGTAGGTGTTGGGCACGCCGCGCAGGAAGCTCACCTCGGCGGTGCCGCCGAACGCCTGGGCGATGCCCGCGACCATGCGCTGCGCGTGCTCCTTGAAGCCCGCGCGCACCTGGGCGTCCTGCGTGCGCAGGGTACCGAGCATCGAGGCGCTGTCGGGGATCACGTTCGCGGCGCGGCCGCTCTCGATCCTGCCGAAGGTGGCCACGCAGGTCTGCGTGGGATCGACCTCGCGCGCGATGATGTTCTGGAAGCCCTGGTACACGTGGCAGGCGATGTTGATGGGGTCGATGCCCTGCTGCGGCGTGGAGCCGTGGGCGCCGCACCCGGTGATGCGCACGTCGATGTCGTCGATGGACGAGAAGATGGTGCCGGGACGCGTGAAGATGCCGCCCGCCTCGAAGTCGAGCGCCTGCACATGGAGGGCGGCGAGGGCGTCCACATGCGGGTTCTCGAGCACGCCCGCCTCGAGCACGGCGTCGCCGCCGCAGTACTCCACGGGCGCGCAGCCCTCCTCGTCGGGCTGGAAGAGCAGCTTCACGCAGCCCTTGAGCTCCGCCTCGTGGTCCTTCAGGATCTGCGCCGCGCCGAGCAGCATGGCGGTGTGGGTGTCGTGGCCGCAGGCGTGCATGTTGCCGTTCGTCGAGGCGAAGGGCAGGCCGGTCGCCTCGTCCACGGGCAGGGCGTCCATGTCGGCGCGCAGCATGAAGACCGGGCCGGCGGCGGGGTCGCCCACCTGGGTGAGCAGCGCTCCCTCGCAGGGCTCGGAGACCTCGTAGCCCATCTCCTCCAGACGGCCGCGCACGTACGCACACGTCTCCTGTAGATCGAAGCCGAGCTCGGGATGCTGGTGCAGCCAGCGGCGATCCGTCACGATCTGCTCTTGCAGCGCCTTCGCTTCCTCGGTTACCGTAGCCATATCGGTGCTCCTTACCATGGAACCGCCCGCTTGCCGGGACGGGTTTTGCCATGAGAGATACTACGCCAGGACGCGGCGCCGTGGGGGCGCGGATGTCCGGGCGGGGCGCATCGGTCGGCGATTTCACCCGCCGCTCGCGAGGGCAAGCGGTATGATTTAGACGGTAAACGGCTATCACCCCAATGGGGTGATAGGGGGTTACATGGCGGATACGCAGGGACATCTCCCCTCGCTCCCTTGGTCGGCCGCCGTGTTCCAGATCGCGCTCGTCGAGCTCGTCATGCTCATGCACAACAGCGTGATGCTCCCCGTCGTGGACGGCGTCGCCATGAACGTGAGCATCTTCATCTCAGGCCTCATCTACGTGCCCGTGGCGATTCTGGCGCGCCGGCAGCCGAGTGCGCTGTCGCTCGCCGGCTTCTCGGGCATCGCCGCCGCCTGCGCCGCGGTGGGCGCGATCCTGTGGACGAGCGTGGCCGCCAACCCAGCGGACACCACCTTGTTCCTCGTGGCGGACACCCTGTTCAACATCGGGCGCGCCTGGGGGACCATCCTCGCGGTGCTCACGCTCTCGCGCATCCCGCGCGGCGACCGCACCATGTTCGCCGCGCTGAGCGGGATCGCCATCGGGTACGCCGTGTGGCCGCTCATGCGCTCGGCCGCCGAGGCCTCGCCGCTCATGCTCGCGAGCATCATGCTCTGCACGCTCATCGCCTCCGGCTCGGCCTGCCAGCGCGACCTGTTCGCCCGCATGCGCGACGCCGCGGCGACGAGCGACCTCGCCCCCACGAACCCGTTCTCGTTCGTGCCCATCTCGAGCAAGCTCTTCGCGTGCATCGCCCTGTTCGAGACCACCTTCGGCTTCTCGACCTCGGTGCGATTCGGCGCCATCGAGAACTGGCAGTACGCGCTCATCGCCGTCGTGTTCGGCGCGCTCATGCTCGTATGGAGCCGCGCCAAGCGCATCACCTTCGACGAGGACGCCGCCTTCCACGTGAGCGCGCTCGTGGTGGTCGCGGGCTTTCTGCTCATGCCGGCGACCGCGATTTCCCAGGGCTTCACCTCGACGATCATCGAGATCGGGTCGCAGTGCTTCTACGCGCTCATGCTCTCCACCTTCGCGAGCATCGCCGCGCGCAATCCCGCGTGGTCGCTCGCGAGCATCCCGCTCGGCTTCGCAGTGTCGAGCTGCTCCTCGTCAGTGGGCTTCGCGATCGCCCAGGGCGCGCTCGCCGCGCAGGACGGGGGCCACGTCGATGCGATCCTCATCACGAGCGCCGTGCTCGTGCTCGTGCTCTTCGCGTTCGTGTGGATCGGCCTGGCGGGCTTCAGCTTCCGCGCGTTCTTCAGCGAGATCGTGCCCGCTGTGCCCACCGAGGAGCGCGAGGCGCTGCCGGGCGCCGATGCGGGGGTGCGTGCCGCCGCGGCGCTCGCGCTCTTCGCACAGGAGCGCGGCCTCACGGCGCGCGAACGCGAGATCTTCGAGCTGCTCGCGCGCGGCCATAGCGGGAAGTCCATCATGGAGCGGCTCACGATCTCCGGCAACACGGTCAAGACGCACACGCGCCACATCTACCACAAGTGCAACGTGCACAGCCAGCAGGAGCTCATCGACCTCGTGGAGGAGACCATCGGGCGGTAAGGGCGAGTGGGCAGATTTCGGGAGAGATGCGGCTCTTTTACCGTGTTCGCCCGCGTGGTGCACGTTTATCTCCCATGCACCGAAGTGAAGCGCGAGCTATGGGACCTTTCGATGGATGGCCCGCACTTCCCAAGTGCCTCCCCCGTTCGTCTCACTCGGGTATACTTCAGTTATTGTGAAAAGCCCTCGGGCTTTTAGCTGCTGCGGGTACCCGTACCTTCAGCCGCATTTTTCTTATCTTTTGGAGCCAACATGGGAGATCCCGGCACCGCGACAACAAGAGCGAGGTCGCGTAGCGGAACCGGTCGAGTCTTTTGGTCGGTGCTTGGGAACCAACTGAGTCGCGACCATCCACTGAAAATCTGAAACCCCCTATGAAGGCGGAGTAGCCCCGAATTGCTGAACCTCCGCAGCCGTGTAAAAAGAACCAGCGCAAAGCGGCACACCGTCAGGGGCAAACGCTATAGGCTTTCCCGCGATGCTCTCGGCGCGTTCTCTGGCCGACCATCCGCGTTCTCCCCACAAAGGCAGGCTGTTGTAAAGGTTCATCGCCGACCGAATAAGCACAGGCGCATAGGTGGCTTGGAAATCGTACTCTTCGCGCCGCAAGGCATCGAATGCGCCATCCAACTCACCGCATTCCACGCTGCAGGTCGCAATCTCCTCGAGCAGCTTATCCGCGAACCGATACTCATTTTCGCTATAGGGAACCAGTCCATCCAGCACGGCCTGAAGCGCTCGCCCCTCAGGGGACATACGCACCGCCTCCACGGGTCCGTATTCTAGGTAGGCGGCGTTCAACGGTTTGCGCGGCGCCTGGTCATGTGCCTCGATAAGGCGGCTCACATCGGCGGCGTTTTTGCTCTCAATCCATGTACGTATCTCTTGTCTGCGCCTCGCGCAGTATTCGCGACGGTCAAACTCCATCAAACCCGTCGTCATGCGTCGCATCGCCCCATCGTCTCGCGCCTTCGCGATGCGAGAGAAGTATGCAGATCGACACGTCGATTCATATTTGCAAATCTGTGCGACGACCGCCTGAACTTTGTCGTCCGTTAGTGAGGCATGCATGAGGTACTCCGTCTCACCCTCATGTACCAGCCTGGCCGCACCCGACTGCTCCATCGCCAATGCGCGAAACCTCTGGATGTCCTCCGGATCTTCTGCAAGCCTTGCATACTCCGCATATGCCTCTGCGAGCGGAATGATGCCGTACTGAAATACGCAAGCGTCCAGAGCAGACCGAGCCTGACGTTCTTGCCTGCGCTTCGCACGCTCACTACTCAAGCAGCGTTCAAGTCGTTCGTTGCAAAACTCCCGTGGTATAAACGCAATCAGATTATCCCCGTCTTGGTATGTGAAGCTCAGAGGGGCATGCGTTGCGGTAAAGGGGTGATCATCTGCAGGGATGCCCATGACACCGCCCGCTTCAAGCAGCTCTCCCAGCAGATCCAATTCGCTATCGAGGCAGTCTTCGACAAACGGGCTCAAGGCCTCCGCGTCTCGACTAGACAACAGGTGCGTGCAGGCCTTTTGCGCAAGGTCTGCCTTCTTCAAGACAGAGCATTTCTTCAGCTGCACAGCTCTTGCAATATCCAGCAATTCGCTCTTAGTTAAGCACGAAAACGCTGCGGAAAGCGTTGGCTCAATGGCCTGTTTGATGGGGCGCTGCCTTTTTCTACGCCACCAATCGCTGCCCAACTCGTACCCATAGTGCCCCACCTCCCTGTTCACCAGCTTCTCGCGCTCCACGCCGTCGAGGCCGTAGAGCGCACCGCGACGGAAAGCTCGAGGCTCGGGTTCCCTCCAGCAGTAATCGGCTTCGGACTCACCTGCTTCCCAGTTGTTGAACGGCTCATGCAGAACGCGCGCCACCGAGCGCAATGCCTCCGCTCCGCGAATGAGTGGTGGCTTCGCTTCAAGGAAACTTGCTATCTCGGCTTTGCTGTAAGCAGCCTTGGAAAATCCCATGACGCGAAACGGCTTCGGCAACACGATCTCTCCCGCATATGGGAGAAGCATGGCCTCTGCCGCAAAGGGCATCTGGGAGGCCCGCTCCATGAATTCGCCCGAGATGTCATCGGCTGCGAACAGCATGCCGTCATGATCCACCACGACGTAGTCGTCTGCGAATCCCAGCATGATACACGTTCCACATAGGCGGTCTTCCCATCCCAGCGCGATCGCCTCTTGATCCTCCGAGAGGCGGTGCCGGTTCATATCGACAAACCTCTCAACGATACTTGGCCTACTCAGCATGTTCTGAAAGCAGGTCTCGAGATCGTGTGTGGGATCATCGCCGGGATCCTCGGCAAACGGATAGGGACTTACCGCCGCATGACCCATCGACCGGCCGCTTGCATACCGCACAAACTGTTGGAAGACCTCGAGAAACTGCTGAGCGCACTCATCTGTCACATGCATAACGCGTCACTCCCACGTTCTTGTGGAAATTACTTTCCAGCATTTCAGTACAATGGATAGAGCATGAAAGGGGTTTGCGTGGATGATTTGATCGCTATCAGTTCGGCAGCGCAGGATGGACTTACGGATGGCCTGGGTACTTGCATGCAACTAATCCAGGGGGAACCTGCGAGCGTGGTCGAGCTTTTCGCCGGCGTGACTCAGGTCTCTGCGTTCTTCGGCTCCAAAGATTGGGACTACGAGGTTCAGGGGTCGTGCTCCACCGGTACGGTGCTTGAACTCGATGAGATCCTGCACGATTGCACCATCCTGCACGATTCCGCCGATTTGCGCAATGTTTCCGCCCCGACCGGCGTGATCCCCCTTCCCTCGCAACGCCAAAACGGCACCCGTCTAGCGGTCTGCGCGCCACCACGAAGCGTTTCGATCACGCAAGACGAGACCGACGCGCTCGAAGCGGTATACACGAGCCTCGGCATCGAAATCCCTCGTCACACCGCCTGGACGCTTGCGGGCATCGCACTGTACCTGGCTGGCGAGCAGGGTGCGGCGGCGATCCTTATGGAAAACGCACAGTTATCGCGCATGGCGTGGCGCATCGGACAGCGAAGGTTCGTCGAGCATCACTACATCTCGGCGATAATCAAGCTGCCCACACCTTTTGATGTGTCCTACGCCGACGAACAGGGCGTATCCGTAGACATCAGCTACGATGCCATCGTCCTACTACAGCGGAATTCCGAGACCATCCAGTTCGTAGCGCCATCATGCAATGACGAGCGCACGGAGGAAGGAAAGCGGTCCGCCGAACACAACGTCTCCCTGCGTCCTGAAGACGTCATCGCTAACGACTACCTGCTGATTCCAGACAGATACCTCACGCCACCGCGTCCTCCAAAGAACGCGAAGCCGTTCAGCCAGTTCTCCACCGTTGTCCGCGGAATACCAAAAAACAAGCTCTCTTCAGTTGCCCCTCTGCAGGCGACGAACTCGAAACGCGCATTCTATCCGAGTCGTACCTGCGCGCATCCTGCAATCGCCTACATCACCTCCAAGGATTTCCAGCATGGACGGAACTATCTTCTCGACGCGGACAGGGGATTTCCCTGCAGCGCTCGCTATTACAACTCCGCAGATATAACCGCCCAGAACATCAAACCGTTCTCGGGCCCACGGCTCGTTCTGTCGCGGACCGGGCATCCCTACAAAGCCTGCCTCATCGACCAAAACTCATTCGCGCAGCGTGTCGACGGTTATCTTCTTGCAGACAACCTCTTTGCAATCGAGGTGACCGAAGGGGTAGACCCGGTATTCCTGCTCGCTTTCCTTACGAGTTCCCAAGGCCAGCAGATCCTCAATCAAACCGCAAGCGGTACATCGACGCTCCGTCAGATATCGCCGCGCGACCTGCGCAACGCATCGATTCCCATCCCCGATGTGACCGTGCAGGCTGCTATAGCGAAAGCCTATACCGAACATGCCGACCGTTTGCTCGAACTCGAGCAAACCGCCCGTAGCTTAACCGCCGAACGTGAGAACTTGTTTGCATTTGATTTGATGGGCTAACGACGAAAGCGGCCGCATGAAACCGAACCTCTGCGACCACCTGCGGGCATCAGCTAAGATGGCGCAGGAGGTTTTCGGCGCAAAGCAGACAGGAATGCGATCCCACGTGTTGTTGCAACACACTATCAGTAACGCACTACTAACAACAAACTAGGAACAACTTAAACGCGTGAACCGCAACCGATGGTCTTTTCATAACCAAATAGAGGAACTTTGCGCCCGGAACGAGAGTATCGAATGCTTAGATGGTCACGGAGAATCGCTCGGTCTGATTCACCAGATCCAAGCGCAGCTGGAGCTCCGCGATACGCTCGTACAGTTCCCGGTAATCCTGCGCTGCGCGCGCAACGTCGTAGTTCGCATATTCGTACTCGACAACGACGTTTCCCCTGAACATGCTCGCAGGGCACCTTTTCTTCGCCTCATGCGAGCGAAGTCGCTCAAGGCGCGCAAGCTTGTTATTGAGCTGAGCCATCAGCACCAACGCCTCGTCGATCGTAATCCCTTCTTCGGGGATGACCGTCGTGGCATTAAAGGCATGCAAGGCATGGCGAACAGCACGCACCTTGCCGTCAATTTCATCGACTAGGGTAAACGTCTGCTCATAATCGTACTCGGGAGGAAGCCCTTCTTCGCCTTGAGACAAAACGTAGGTGGCGTTCTCACGCTCACGGGCGATGAGATGCGCTTTTTCCTGCTCTAAGCTCCGAATGTACTTTGAGGCGCTGGCTGAGGTAAAGGTCATCTCGCTCATCGATTCCTCCTTTTGCGGAATGTGATTTTGGGTATTGTACTATGGCTAATCATTTTTGTAAATTGATTTCCAAAATATTTGAGGAACACGGAGCCTACCATCGGGGGCGCATCGCAGCAAGCACGCGAAGGCGATGGCGCTCACCCTGTCGCCGCAAGTCGCGCGAACCCGACTCCTCGAGCAAGCTTGCAAGATAGCGCGGCTTCTCCGCCGCGATGTGAAATACTTTCCGCCTGGGCGCATACATCGCGCGCACACGGTACGCCACCCAGCGTGGGGTCGCACAGCTAAACGGATCGCATGGTTGGTTGGGGACGTGCTCCTTTCACCCCCCCCCAAATGGGTTGAAAGGAACACGTCCCCAACCAACCCATTCAAGCAGCCTAAAACAAAGCAGGCCAGAGCGGATAACCACTCTGGCCTGCGTCTTTGCTATGGTCGGGTTGACTGGATTTGAACCAGCGACCCCCGCGTCCCGAACGCGGTGCTCTACCAAACTGAGCCACAACCCGAAGCAAGTAGGTATAGTAGCAGAACATGCCGGACAATGCTAGCGCTCAATCACGCGCGCTCCCGACTTCTCCATCGTCGCAGCATACGCCCACCATCCGCGCTCGGCCTGTGCCGCCTGGACGATCGCGCGCGCGTCATCGAGCGACGCGCAGAGGGCGAACGAGCACGACCCCGAGCCCGACATGAGCGCTGCCCGCACGCCGGGGCGACCGCGTAGCCACGCGAGCACCTCGTCGATCTCGGGCGCGAGCGCGCACGACGCGGGCGCGAGGTTGTTCGCCACGCGCGCGGCGACCGCGTCGGCGTCATGGGCGCGCAGCGCCTCGAGGACGGGCTCGAGCGGCGGCAGCGGCTGGGGATCCTCGTCGAAGCGCGCATATGCGGCGCCCGCGCTCACGCCCTCGCCCTGCGGCCGCACGAGCACGACGGGCAGGCCGGCGAGCGGTTCGAAGCGCTCGCGCAGGCAATCCCCCGCACCGTCGAGGTACGCAAGGGCGCCATGCAGGAAGAACGGGACATCCGCCCCGATGGCGCGCGCGACCGCCTCCACGCGCTCATCGTGCACGTCGAGCCCCCACAGCGCGCAGAGGCCCATGATCGCCGCCGCAGCGTCCGCCGAGGGACCGCCGAGCCCAGCGCGGAGCGGAATGCGCTTCTCGATCGCGATGCGTGCGCGGGGCTCGAGCCCGAACGCCTGCGCGAGCGCGACCGCGGCGCGGTACGCCGTGTTCTGCTCCATGGGGAAATCCGCCGCGGGCACGGTGACGACCTCGAGGGTACCGGCGGGCTCGACCGTGACCGTGTCCGCGAGGCTGAGCGCGGCCATCACGGAGTCGACGCGATGGTAGCCGCGCCCGTCCCGTTCGGTATGGATGCCTAGATAGAGATTGACCTTGGCCGGAGCCGAGACGACGACGCGGCGCGCAGGCTCGCTAGCCCTCATCGGGCTGGTCGAACGCGGGCGTGAAGATGTGCTCGCCCGTCTCGGTGTCGAAGAGCTCGACCGTGCCCGTGAGCACATCGACGTACTGGTAGCTCTGACGCGAGGTGCGGCCGCGGCGCTCCGTGACCTCGACCACGAAGACGGCGGGGTGCACGGACTTGATGACGCCCAGGCGCTCGATGACGCGCGTCCTGCCCATGTTGGCCTTGACCTTCACCGGCCGGTTCACCATGCCGCGCAGCAGTTCCTGGATTTCCTCGACCTTATTGACTTCAGCTTCTGCCATGAAACGACGCCTCCTGCAGGCATATGGAATATGGGGAGCATGCCCCCAAGATAGTCAAACGTAAAGATTATAGCAGCCATGCAGGTAAAATGCGAATCGCCGCGCCGGGCCGGGTGCGCCGACAGGGCACAGGCGAGCGCGCCAGCCGCCCCTAGAGCGTGTCTGTATCGAGGACGATGGTGAAGGGACCGTCGTTCACGAGGCCGACCTTCATGTCCGCCGCGAACGTGCCCGTGGCGACGCGCGGCACGTCCGCGCGCGCGAGCGAGACGAAGTACTCGTAGAGCTCGTTGGCGTGCGCGGGGTCGCCCGCACCGGTGAACGACGGACGGCGCCCATGGCGGCAGTCGGCGAAGAGCGTAAACTGCGACACCACGAGCACGTCGCCGCCCACGTCGTCGATCGAGCGGTTCGTCTTGCCCGCCTCGTCCTCCATGATGCGCAGGGAGAAGATCTTCTTCCAGAGGCGCTCGGCCTCCGCCTCGGTGTCGTCGGCCGCCACGCCGAGCAGGATGAGGTAGCCCTGGCCGATGCGCGCGGCCTCCACGCCGTCGATCGTCACGTTCGCGCGCAGCACCCGCTGGACCACCGCCCTCATCGGGCACCTCCTTGCAGGTTCGCGGGGCCGGCATCGGCATCCCCGGCGTTTCCGCGCGCGCCGAGCTTCGCGCACAGGTCTTCGAGCGCATGGAAGCGGTGGCTGATGGCGTTCTTCTCCTGCGGTTCGAGCTCCGCCATGGTCTTGCCCGGCGTATCGTCCGGTAGAAACAGCGGGTCGTAGCCGAAGCCGTGCTCGCCGCGGCCGGCGCGCCCGATCATGCCCTCGCAGAAACCCTCGCCCATCGTTACCGTGCCGTCGCGCTCGATGAAGGCGATGGAGCTCACGAAGCGCGCGGTGCGCCGCGCGTCCTCCACGCCCTCGAGGTTGGCGAGCAGCTTTGCGTTGTTCGCCGCATCATCGCCATGCACCCCGGCGTAGCGCGCGGAGTACACGCCAGGCTCGCCGCCGAGCGCGTCCACCATGAGGCCGGAATCGTCGGCGACGGCGGCGAGCCCCGTCTCGGCGACCGCCGCCTCGGCCTTGATGAGGGCGTTCTCCGCGAACGTCGTGCCCGTCTCCTCGGGATCGGGGAAGTCGCCGAGCTGCCCCACGCCCACGAAGCGCGTGCCCGGCAGCGCACGGCCCAAGATCTCCGCGATCTCCACGAGCTTGTGCGCGTTCCCCGTCGCGACGACCACCGTATGCTCCGGGTCGAGCGTCGCCGGGTCGATCTTCTCCAGTGCCATGTCCGCCTCCGTAGTGCCTGTGCCCAAGGTTCATTCCAGTTGCGCGTGCTTCTCCCGCCGCAGCGGTGCGCGATCAATCCCGGAACGCCGTGACCTCGTTCTGCAGCTCGATGAGCTTCTTGATGCCCGCGTCGCCGAGGTCGAGCAGGCGCCCCAGGCGCGCGCGGTCGAACGGCGTGCGCTCGCCCGTCCCCTGGATCTCGACGATCTCGCCCGTATCGGTCGCGACGAGGTTCATGTCGATCTCTGCCCGCGAGTCCTCGCGGTAATCGAGGTCGAGCAGCTCGCAGCCGTCGACGACGCCCATCGAGACCGCCGCGACCTGCCCGGTGAGCGGCAGGCGCGCGATCTTGCCCGCCTCGACCCACGCCATGAGGGCGTCGTGCAGCGCGACCCACGCGCCGGTCACGCTCGCCGTGCGCGTGCCGCCGTCCGCCTGGATGACGTCGCAGTCGACCGTCACGGTGAACTCGCCGAGCGCCCGCAGGTTCGTGACCGTGCGCAGGCTCCGGCCGATGAGCCGCTCGATCTCCATGGAGCGGCCCTTGCGGTTGCCGCGCTCGCGCGCGGAGCGGCGGTTCGTCGCGGCGGGCAGCATGGCGTATTCCGCCGTCACCCACCCCGCACGGCTCGCCTTGCGCCACCCGGGCACGCCCTCCTCGATGCTCGCGGCGCACAGCACGCGCGTCCGGCCGAACTCCACGAGGCACGACCCGAGCGCGTTGCCCATGACCTCGCGCGTGAGCGACACCTCGCGCATCTCGTTCGCGGCGCGGCCGGCCTCGCGGTCAATCTCCATATACTCCATGATGCTCCTTGTCCAATGCGTGATGATGGGAAGAACGGTTGGATGACGTCATCGCGCCAGGTGCTCCAGCTCATCGATGCCCACGTGCTCGATGCTGCGCAGCGGGCGCCCGAAGATGAAGCTCCCCGCCGCCGCGAACTCGGCGATGTTGTCCGACGTGGTGGCGAAGCGGTGCTGCGGCACCGTCTCCTCGCCGGCGAGCTGCCCGCGGCGGCTCAGGATGTCCGTAAGCTCGCGTGTGGTCTCCTCCGCCGACGACACCACGCGCACCCCCGCCCCGAGCGCCGCGCGGATGGGACGCGCGAGCAGCGGGAAGTGCGTGCAGCCGAGCACGACGGTGTCGACGTTCGTCTCGGTGATGGGCGTGAGCGTGCGCGCCACCTCAGCGCGCACCTGGGGCGTGTCGAAGATGTCGCCGTCCTCGAGCCAGCGCTCCTGCAGGTGGGCGCCGGTGGCGAGCTCGCGCTCCACGATCTCGACGAAGCTCGGCGCCGGGCAGCCGTACACCTCGACGCCCGCGTCGAGGTTGTGGATGGCGCGCGTGTACGCGCCCGTGCGCACCGTGAGCGGCGTCGCGAGCACGCCGACCGTGCGCGTGCGCGTGGTGTTGATCGCCGCACGCGCACCCGGCGCGATGACGCCGATTACCGGAATCGCGAGCGTCTGCTGCGCGACGGTGAGCGCCGCCGCCGTCGCCGTGTTGCAGGCGATGACCATGATCTTCACGTCGTGGGCCTCGAGCCAACGCCCGGCTTGCAGCGCGAACGAGCGGACCTCGTCCTCGGTGCGCGTGCCGTAGGGGCAGCGCTTCGTGTCGCCCACGTAGTAGATCGATTCATGCGGCAGCGCGGTCGCGATGGAACGGGCGACGGTGAGGCCGCCCAGGCCCGAATCGAAGACGCCGATGGGACGGTCGTCCTCCATGAGCGCCAGCTCGTCCCCTGCGCGGGTCGCACCAAGGCTCGCCGCGCGCGTGCTCGATGCGTCTGCCATGGGCTAGCGACCCTTCGCTTCGAGCAGGCTGCGCATGCCCGCCACCCAGGCGTCGACGATGCGGCCCGGGGCGACGCGCGCCTCGGGGTGCGTCGCGAGGAACTCCTCGGCGCCCGGATCCGCCAGACCGTTCTCGACCATGATGAACGCGCCCGTGTAGTCCGCCATGAGGAAGTCCGAGGCGGCATCGCCGATGCCGAGCGTCTCCTCGCGCGGGATGCCGAGAATCTCGCAGAACCGGCCGATGCCACGCCCCTTGTTGAGCCCCTTGGGCATGACGTTGAACGCGCGGCCGCGCACGCCCTCGGGAAGCTGGAGCGTGGTGGGTGCGGAGATGTAGTTTAGGAAGCCGTTGTCCGCCCAATCGAGCGCCATACCCGAGGCGTCGAGGAGCGCGATGGCCTCCTCGTCCGGGATCTCGCCGCGCAGGCCGATCGTCACCTCGCGGTGCTTGTAGCCGGCGGACATGTCGTTGTGGTATTCGAGCATGCCCGGATAGCGCGAGATGAACGCCTCGCAGAGCCCCGTTTGCTCGATGACCTCGTGCGGGGTGAGGCCGCAGGCGGGGTCGAACGCCATCTCGGCCGTGAAGTACTCCCAGGTATCGTGCGAGAGGTCGGTCATGACGATGCCGCCCATCTCGCCGATGAAGGCGTTGAGGCCGAGCAGGCGCGTGTCCTCGCGCATCATCGCGCGGTTGCGGCCGGAGCAGGGGACGACCTGGACGCCCGCCTGGCGCAGCTCGAGGGGCGTGCGCACGAGGTCGAGGCTCGGTTCGCCCGACGCGTTCGCGAGCACCGAGGAGCCGGGCCCCATCATGGTCCCGTCAAGGTCGGTGAACACGTAGCGCACCCGGGCGAGGCGCTCGCGCAGCTCGCCGGTCGGCACCTCGGGCAAATAGGGAATATCCATGGTTCCTCCGCGTCGGTCGCTTACCTGCCCCTCCATCATACCTGCGCGATGCGGGCATGACCGGGGCGGCGTCGCGAGCGCACCGCTTTTCCGCATGGGCGGCGAGCCCTCACGGGTTCGAGTCCCCATCGGGCACGGACGAAAAAGCGGCGCCGTCGCCGACGCCGCCGCATATCCCTGGTGGGCGATGAGGGACTCGAACCCCCAGCCTTGTGCGTGTAAAGCACCTGCGCTAACCGTTGCGCCAATCGCCCGTGTGAAAGGAGTATAGCCGAAACGCCTCCGTCGGGAGACGGCAATCTCGCTCCCGGTATCAGATCACCACCGCGGCGAGGACGTCCATGAGCGCGTCCACGTCGGCCTTCGTGCAGATGAGCGGGGGCAGGAAGCGCAGCGTGTGCGCGCCCGTCGCGTTGATGACGGCGCCCGCCTCGAGCGCGCGGGCCACGATGTCGTGCGCGTCGCCCGCCGCCTCGTCCACGTCGCAGCCGCGCATGAGCCCCGCGCCGCGCACCTCGAGCACATGCGGGAGCTCCGCGAGCCGTTCGGCCAGATACGCGCCCACCTCGCGGGCGCGCTCGGCGTACCCTCCCAGCACGAGCTCGCAGAGCACCGCCTCGGCCGCCGCGACGGCGAGGCAGCTGCCGCCGAACGTCGTCCCGTGGTCGCCCGGGCGGAACACCTGGGCCACCTCCGCCCGCGCGACGCACGCGCCCATGGGCACGCCGCCGGCGATACCCTTCGCGAGGCTCATGATGTCCGGCGTGGCGCCCGAAAGCTGGATGGCGAAGGGCGCCCCGCAGCGGAAGACGCCGGCCTGCACCTCGTCGGAGATGAGGACGCCGCTCACGCCGTGCACGAGCTCCGCGGCCGCCTGCACGAAGGCGGCGTCGAGCGGGTGCACCCCGCTCTCACCCTGGATGGGCTCGATCATGACGGCGCAGACCTCGCTGCCCAGGCGCCCGAAGATCGCATGCAGCTCATCCACATCATTCGGCGTGCAGGCGACGAACCCGCCGGGCAGCGGGCGGAAGGCGTCCTGCAGGCGGTCCTGCATCGTCGCAGCGAGCGTCTCGAGCGTGCGGCCGTGGAAGCCGCCCCGCAGGCAGACGATGGTGTTCCCACCGTTACCCGCGCGCTTGGCGTAGAGCCGCGCGAGCTTCATGGAGCACTCGTTCGCCTCCGCGCCGGAGTTCGCGAAAAACGTCTGCCACACCTGCTCGCCCTCCGCGGGCGCTGCCGCGGTGCGCACAACCTGCTCGTCGCCCGAGCGCACCGCCTCCGCGAGCTCGCGCGCGCCGGCGGCGTCCCCGTTCGCGAGCTTGGAGAGCAGCGCCGCCACCGCCCCGCGGTGCTCGACGTAGAAGTAGTTCGACACGTGCAGGAGCTTTTTCGCCTGCTCCTCGAGGGCGCGCGTGAGCACCGGGTGCCCGTGACCGAGCGAGCACACCCCGATCCCCGCGAGGAAGTCGAGGTACTCCCTCCCCGCGCTGTCGGTGAGCGTCATACCCGCGCCGCTCACGAACTCCACCGGGCTCCTCCCGAACGTCGGCATCACGTACGCCGCGTCGAGCTCATGCTCCATCTCAAACGACATCTCGTCCCCCTACCCTATCGTCTCCCTGCGAAACGGCCATCTCGAATCCCGCCCGGCTACCACTCCTCGGTCTCCACCAGGCGCGAGGCGAACGCGCCCACCGGATGCGGATGCTGGTCGAACTCGTAGGATTCGAGCGTCGAGTGCATCACGGTGCCCACGCCCGTCGAGGTGAAGAGCTCCACGAGCAGCGAATGCGGCGTCGTCCCGTTGATGATGTGCGCGCGGTACACGCCGCCCTTAAGCGCCGTCACGCACGCCTCGAGCTTGGGGATCATCCCCTTCGAGACCTCCCCCGCGCGCAGCAGCCCCTCGGTCTCGTCGAGCGTGAGGTTCGAGATGAGCGAGGTCTTGTCCGCGAAATCCGCGTACAGCCCGTCGACGTCCGTGAGGAAGATCGCCTTGTGGGCGTGGATGGCGGCGGCGATGTGCCCGGCGGCAAGGTCCGCGTTGATGTTGAAGAACCCGCCATCGGTGCCCTGCGCGACCGTCGCGACCACGGGGATGTAGTCGTTTTCGAGGAGCGTCTCGAGGTAGTCGGTGTTCACCTGGCACACCTTGCCCACGCGCCCGAGCTCCGGGTCGAGCTGCTCGGCCAGGATCGTGCCGCCGTCGCTGCCCGAGACGCCCACCGCCACGGCCCCGTGCTTGTTGAGCGCGGCGACGAGCTCCTGGTTCACCTTGCCCACGAGCACCTCGCGCACGATCTCCATGGCCTCGGGCGTCGTCACGCGCTGGCCGCCCTTAAACTCGACCGGCAGGTCATAGTGACCGAGCGCCTCGTTGATGGCCGCGCCGCCGCCGTGCACGATCACCACGCGGGCGCCGATGATCTTGAGCAGCAGGATGTCCCCCATGACCTTCTCGCGCAGGTCCGCATCGACCATGGCCGCGCCGCCGTACTTGATGACGACGGTCTTGCCGGTGATGCTCTTGACCCACGGCAACGTCTCGTAAAGCTGCTCGCCCAACTGCTCGTTCGTGAGCGCGGGCGCGAGGTCGCGCGCGTACTTCATCTCATTCCTCCCAAAGGTCGCAAACAGGCAGAACGCGTGGCAGGCGCCGCCCGGCAGCGGAGTGCGCGGGGCGGCTGCGCCGATCGCGCGCTACGAACGGTAATCCGCGTTGATCGAGATGTACTCGTGCGTGAGGTCGCACGTCCAGACCGTCGTGGAGCACGCGCCGGCGCCCAGATTGACCGAGATGACGATCTCGGGCGCCTCGAAGCGGCGGAGCGCCTCGTCCTCGTCGAAGGGCACCGTGAGGCCGGCGCGGCACACGGGCAGCCCCATGATGTCGATGTCGACTTTGCGCTGGTCGAACGGCACGCCGCACTTCCCGAGCGCGGCGGCGATGCGGCCCCAGTTGCAGTCGCGCCCCGCGATGGCGGTCTTCACGAGCGGCGAGTTCGCCACGGCGCGGGCGCAGGCGTCCGCGTCCTCCGGCGTCGCCGCCCCGCCCACGTTCACGGTCACGAGCTTCGATGATCCCTCGCCGTCCGCGGCGATGGCACGCGCGAGCGACTCGCACACCACGAAGAGCGCGTACCCGAGCTCCTCGTACGCCTCGCTGCCCGGGACGATGGGCGCCGCGCCGCGCGCCGCCGCACCCGAGGCGAGCACGATGCAGGTATCGTTCGTCGACGTGTCGGAGTCGACCGTCACCTTGTTGAACGTCCGCGCCACGGCATCCGAGAGCAGCGCGTGCAGCGCCTCGGGAGCTACGGGGGCATCGGTGGTGATGAGAGCGATCATCGTGGCCATGTTCGGCATGATCATGCCCGAGCCCTTCACGCAGCCGCCCACCGTGAACGTGCAGCCCACGTACTCGAGGTCGCGCGACTCGTAGGTCACGGCGTACTCCTTGGGGTGCGTGTCGGTGGTCATGATCGCGCGTGCCGCTGCCGCCCCGCCGCTGCGGGACAGGGCGTCGATCGCGAGGGGCAGGCCCGTCTCGAAGCACGCGGTGCCCAGCGGCACGCCGATAACCCCCGTCGACGCCACGAGCACCTGCTCCGCCTCGCAGCCCAGCAGCTGGGATGCAATCTCGCAGGTCTCCCGCGCCGCCGCGAGGCCGGGCTCGCCGGTGGCCGCGTTCGCGTTGCCGGAGTTCACCACCACGGCGCGCACCATGCCCGCGCCCGCGCCGCCCAGGTGCTCGCGCGACACCGTGACGGGCGCGGCGCAGAAGCGGTTCTGGGTGAACGTGCCGGCCGCAGGGCACGGCTCATCGGCCACCAGCAGCGCAAGGTCGCTGCGCTCGGGGTTCTTGCGGAAACCGGCATGCACGCCGGAAGCGCTGAAGCCGGCCGCGCTCGTCACGCCGCCGTTCGGGACGGCACGGAGCTGCTCGTCGAATGCCTCGTAATCCATATCGGTCATCTTCCAATCCGTAGGGGTGAATCGTGTGATGCGAAGGCGCGCCGGACGCAGGCAAGACGTCCGACGCGCCCGATCGCGGAAGCCAGGTTGCGTGACTAGATGGGCAACGCGACCTGGGGCAGGCCTCGTCGCTCATCGAGGCCGAACACGATGTTCGCGCATTGCACCGCCTGGCCGGCAGCGCCCTTGCACAGGTTGTCGATGGCGCCGATCGCGATGAGCGCGCCCGCCTCCGCGTTCACGGCGAGGCCGATCTGGCAGGTGTTGCTGCCGACGACGGACGCGGTCTTCGGCGTCTGCCCGGCGTCGAGCACACGAACGAACGAGCGGCCGGCGTACGCATCGCGATAGCACGCCACCGCGTCCTCGGCCGTGAGGCCGCGCGCGCCCGGGGCAAGCGGCAGGGTCACCGTCGAGAGCAGGCCGCGGCGCAGCGGAGCGAGGTGCGGCGTGAACACCACGCGGCCGGAGGCACCCAGGATCTGCTCGATCTCGGGCGTGTGGCGGTGGCGGCACACGTTGTATGCCTCGAGGTTCTCGTCGGCGCTGCAGAAATGCGTCCGCGCGGAGGGCGTCTTGCCGGCGCCCGTGACGCCCGAGATGGCGTCCACGACCACGGGTCCCTCGGCCGCGACCCAGCCCAGGCGCATCGCGGGCGCCGCGGCGAGCGAGGTCGCCGTGGGGAAGCAGCCCGCACAGGCGACGAGCACGGCATCTCCCGCAGCATGGCGCTCGGCCAGGCGGGCGAGGTCATCGGCGAAGAGCTCCGGCAGGCCGAAGGCGCGCTCGGCGATAAGCTCGGGCGAGGTGTGCGCGACGCCGTACCAGCGCTCGTAGACCGCCGGGTCGTCCAGGCGGTAATCGGCCGAGAGGTCCACGACCGTGACGCCGGAGGCGAGCAGCTGCGGCGCGACGGCGAGCGCGGCGGTATGCGGCACCGCCAGGAACACGACGTCGCACTCGGCGAGCGCCGGGTCGTCATGGGTCGTGAACACGAGGTCACTCACGCCCGCGAAGGCCGGGTAGACGCTCGCGAGCACCTGCCCCGCATCCGTGTTCGACGTGATGGCGCGCAGCTCGAAATCCGGATGCGCCAAAAGCAGGCGCACGAGCTCGACGCCCGCGTACCCCGCCGCCCCGACAACTCCCGCTGCATACGCCATGTGCCTCGTCCCCTCACGTGGTTCTCTTCGGCGGCGCGCCCGGAAGCTACCGCCGGCGCGCCGCTCGCATTGCCCTGCAAGGGTAGCACAGCTACACGCCGAATCGAATTTTCAGTGCTCGTTCATTCAGTTTTTTGCAGAATGGTTACATCGAGCACATCGGGTGCGCATGGGGCTATCCGAGGAACGCGGCGATCTCGTCGAGGTGCCGCTCGGCCTCCTGCCTGCCCTCGATGTAGAGCTCGAGGAGCTTCGGGGCGCTGCGCTCGACATGCCCCACCTCCACCGGACGGGGCGGCGCGATGACGAGCGCCTTGCCCGCGCGCTCGGCTTCCCAGATGCGCTCGCGCTGCGCGTTGTAGCGGTCGTGCCGCGTCTCGAGGGCGTCGAGCAGGTACGGGTAGGCGGTGTAGCGCGCACGCGCCGCGGCCATGAACTCGGGCGGGTACGGCTCCTTCTTGTAGGAGCGGTCCTGCGTGAGCACCACGAGCGCCCGGTCGAAGCCCTCGTCGCCCAGCACGTGCTCGATGGGCACGGAATCGGCCACGCCGCCGTCGACGTACTTGCTGCCCGCGATCTCGACCGGCTGCGTCACGAGGGGCAGCGACGTCGACGCGCGCACGATGTCGATATCGAGCGAAGCGTCGCGCACCTCGAGGTATTCCGCCGTGCCGAACGTCATGTTGGTCACCGTGGCGATGAGGCGCATGGGGTTCTCGTTGAACGCCCGCGTGTCGAAGGGGTCGATGCGATCCTGTACCTCGTTGAGCATGAAATCGTAGCCGATCATGCTGCCCGTCGTGGCGAGCGAGCGCGTGGAGATGTAGCGCGGGTCGTCGCAGAAGGCGAGGTTCACGCGGTTCGCGCGACCGATCTGGCGCGATTTGAAGCTGAGGGCACAGAGTACGCCCGCCGAGACCCCGAAGCACGCGGGCACCTCGATGCCGCGCTCGAGCATGACGTCGAGCACGCCCGCCGTGAATTCCGAGCGGAAGCTGCCGCCCTCGAGGATGAGGGCGGGACGCCCCACGTTCTCCGCGCGCTTGGCGCCTTCCGTGCCCGCCGTTCCGCTCCATGCATCCCGCATGCGTATCCCCTTCCACGCCATATCCCGACCGTCCTTGCGGCCGGGCGCTTTTCGGCTCATTCTACCCACGGCGAGCGGTTCGTTGCGCCCGTGTCCCGCCGTGATAAAAAGGTGTCAGTCACTTTTTTATCACCCAGTCACGCATACGCGCGCGAGGTATCTTCGTGGTGATAAAAAGGTGACTGACACCTTTTTATCACGGAAGCCTACGCCGTGCGCTTGAGCAGCGGTTCATGCCGTGCTATGCTGGAGTATCGCCTTCGGGCACCGTTCTTTGACAGGTCGAGTTCGGCGGATGAGATGCACCCTGCCGACCCAGACCCCCTTTCGGGGCCGACTGGTTTCGACACGATAGCTTTGAGAGAGGAAGCAGGCCGTGGTCTCCTCGCCACGTTAATCAGGGGTACCGTCAAATTGAATTGACAAGAATTCTTCTTACGAGCCTCAGCTGGCTCTTGCCGCTTAATTTATAGCGACACGCCAATCCCGGATGTTCCCCGCTCCGGGTGCGGTGTCATGCTAGGGGAATGCTCCCGCGCACGTGATCGGTATGGCGCGGGCTAAGACCGAACCGATTGGGGCGCTGCGAGCGTGTCGCTGCGCGCACAGCGCCCGAGACCAAACCAGCGACTGAGCCTGGAGATGCCGATCAGGAGGCTACCGTGGACCGGAGTTCGATTCTCCGCGGCTCCACCACCATATCCCATGCGGGCGATGGCGTTTTCTGCCATCGCCCGCATGTCGTTTTGCGGCGCGGAGAATCGAACTCCGTGCGGGGCGCGAAGCTGTGCAAAGCGCGCGAGCGTCTTTGCCAGCGCAGCGCGCAAGGCGGCGCAAGCCGCCGCAGCGGATGCGTATTCGCGCAGCGAATACGCGGATTCTCCGCGGCTCCACCACACAACAAGGGCGAGCCCCCTCGGGAGCTCGCCCTTTCTCGTATACAACGCTCAGCTGTAACGCCTGCGCCTTACGGCGTCACCACGGGATCCGCGTTCACCAGGTCGCTCCCCCGGCCATAGCTCGGGCGGGCGGCGTCGTACTGGATCTCGCGCGCGACCTCGTGCGCCCGCTCGGGCAGCACGTTGTCGTAGCGGTGGCACGCGCACATGTGATCGGGCAGCACCTCGCGCTGGTTGGGCGCGGCCACGTCGCAGGCGGCGACCTTCGCGAAGCAGCGGCTCGCGAAGCGGCAGCCCGCCGGCGGGTCGATGGGGCTCGGAACGTCGCCCTCGAGGATGATGCGCTTGCGCTGCAGCTTGGGATCCGGGCTCGGGATCGCCGAAAGCAGGGCCTGCGTGTACGGGCACAGCGGCTCGTGGTACAGGGAGTTCTTCGGCGCGACCTCCATGAGGCGGCCGAGGTACATCACGCCCACGCGGTCGGAGATGTGCTTGACCACGTTCAGGCCGTGCGCGATGAACAGATACGTGAGGCCGAACTGCTCCTTCAGATCGTCGAGCAGGTTGAGCACCTGCGCCTGGATGGACACGTCGAGCGCCGAGACCGGCTCGTCGCAGACGATGAGCTTCGGGTTCACCGCGAGCGCACGAGCGATGCCCACGCGCTGGCGCTGGCCGCCGGAGAACTCATGCGGGTAGCGGTTCTTCATGTACGAGGCGAGACCCACGCGCTCGAGCAGCTCGTCGACGCGGTCGTCAATCTTGTCCTTCGGCAGGATGTTGTTCACGATCATGGGCTCGGCGACGATCTGCCCGACGGTCATGCGCGGGTTCAGGCTCGCGTAGGGGTCCTGGAAGATGAGCTGGATGTCGCTGCAGAGCTTGCGGCGGTCGCGCTGGTTCAGGGCGGTGATGTCCTCGCCCTCGAACAGGATCTTGCCGCTCGTGGGCTTGAGCAGGCCCACGATCATCTTGCCGATCGTGGTCTTGCCGCAGCCGGACTCGCCCACGAGGCCGAACGCCTCGCCGCGGCGGATCGAGAAGCTCACGTCGTCGACCGCGCGCACGAAGGACGTCGGCTTGCCGAAGAAGCTCGACCCGGCGACGAAGCTCTTCGTGAGGTGCTGCACCTCGATGAGGGTATCCGTCTTATCGATAGCCATGTGCTAGCGCACCTCCTCTTCCTCTTCGATCTCCACCGTCACCTCGGCGCCGCCGCTCATCTTGCGCGCGCGCTCGATGCGCTCGCGCTCCTCGGCCTCGAGCTTCGCCTTGACCACGTGCGCCTTCTCCGTGGCCTCCACGGCATGGGCGACCTCCGCCTCGTCGTCGTAGAGAAAGCAGCGCACGCGGCGCGTGGTGCCCGGAACCTCCTTGAGCTCGGGGCGCTCCCTGCGGCACCGCTCGGTCACGCGCTCGCAGCGGTCGGAGAACGGGCAGCCGCTCGGCATGTCGAGCGGGTTGGGCACGGAGCCCTTGATCATGTACAGGCGCTCGGACGCCTCGTCCTCGAGGCGCGGGATGGAGCGCAGGAGGCCCAGCGTGTAGGGGTGAAGCGGGTACTCGAACAGCTCGAACTTCTCGCCCTCCTCGACCACCTGGCCGCAGTACATGACCACCACGCGGTCGGCCACCTCGGACACGACGCCCAGGTCGTGCGTGATGAGCAGCACCGCCATGTTGAACTCGTTGCGCAGCTTGTAGATGAGCTCCAGGATCTGCGCCTGGATGGTCACGTCGAGCGCCGTGGTGGGCTCGTCGGCGATGAGCAGCTTCGGGTCGCAGGAGAGCGCCATGGCGATCATGACGCGCTGGCGCATGCCGCCCGACATCTGGTGCGGGAAGTCGCGCGCCCGCTCCTCGGGGCTCGGGATGCCCACCACGCGCAGCATCTCGACCGCGCGCGCCCAGGCGTCCTTCTTGCTCATGTCCGAGTGCGTGCGGATGGCCTCGACGATCTGGTCGCCCACGCGGTACACGGGGTTCAGACTCGTCATGGGCTCCTGGAAGATCATCGAGATCTGCGCGCCGCGGATCTGCTCCATCTCGGATTCCGTCGCGGCGAGCAGGTCCTTGCCGTCGAACGTGATGGAACCCCCCGCCACATGGCCGGGATCCTGGAGGAGCCGCATGATGGACAGCGAGGTCACGCTCTTGCCCGATCCGGACTCGCCCACCACGGCGAGGATCTCGCCGGGCTCGACGTCGAACGAGACGCCGTTCACGGCGCGGACGACGCCCTTGCGCGTGGGGAACTCGGTGACGAGGTCGTGCACTTCAAGCAATGCCACAGGTATCACCTCTTCCTGGCTTTGGGGTCGAAGGCGTCGCGGATGCCGTCGCCGAGCAGGTTGAACGCGAGCACGGTGATGGTGATGGCGAGGCCGGGGAAGATCATGGCGTAGGGCGCCGCGAAGATGTAGTTGCGGCCGCGGCCGAGCATGTCGCCCCACTCCGCCGCCGGCGGCTGCACCCCCAGGCCGAGGAAGCCGAGGGCGGCCGCGTCGAGGATGGCGCTCGAGATGCCGAGCGTCGCGCGGACGATGATGGACGGCATGACGTTGGGCAGCACGTGCTTGAAGATGATCACCGCGTCGGAATCGCCGATGACGCGCGCGGCCGCCACGTAATCCGATTGCTTGACCGCGAGCACCTGACTTCGCACGATGCGCGCGTATTCGGGGATCGACACGAAGCCGATGGCGATGATGGCCTTGTCGATGCCGCGGCCGAGCGCCGCCATAAAGGCGATGGCGAGCAGGATGGATGGGGTGGCGAGCATCATGTCCATGATGCGCATGATGATGGTGTCGACGATGCCGCCCTTATAGCCCGCGACGGCACCGAGCACCACGCCGATCACGAGCGAGATGGCCACGGAGAGCAGGCCGACGGTGAGCGAGATCTGGCTGCCGATGAGCACGCGGCTGAAGATGTCGCGGCCCTGCTGGTCCGTGCCGAACCAGTGCGCCGCGCTGGGCGGCTGGAACGACGCGGAGAGGTCCTGCGCGTACGGGTCGTACGGGAGCACCTGCGGCCAGAAGTAGGTGACGATCGCCACGATGGCGAGCAGCAGGATGACGAAAAGGCTCACCATGGCGGGGATGTTCTGGCGCAGCGAGTACCAGACGTCCTTCCACAGCGATTCGGTCTTCTCCGCCTGCTTGGGCGCGCTCTCGGGATCGGGCTGCGCCTGCTTCTGGGGCTCGTTCGCTTGAAGCGTTGCCTCTGCCATGTCGATCACCCCTCTTCCTTGCTATAGGAGATGCGCGGATCGAGGTATGCGTAGATCACGTCGACCACGAGGTTGATGATGATGAAGATCGTGCCGATGAGCAGCACCGCGCCCTGCACGACGGGGAAGTCGGACTTCAGGATGCTGTCGACCACGAACTTGCCGATGCCCGGCCAGGCGAAGACCGTCTCGGTGAGCATCGCGCCGCCGAGGAGGCTGCCCAGCTGCAGGCCGATGACCGTGGTGACGGGCAGCATCGCGTTGCGCAGCGCATGATGGATGTCCACGCGACGCTTCTTCAGGCCCTTGGCACGCGCCGTGCGCACGTAGTCCTCGCCGAGCGTCTCGAGCATGCTCGAGCGGGTCATGCGCGTGATGACCGCGAGCGAGTACATGGAGAGCGCGAGCGCCGGCAGGGTGATGTGCGCCACGGCATCCGAGAACGCCTCGAAGTCACCCATGAGCAGGGTGTCGAGCAGGTAGAAACCCGTACCGCCCACCGGCTGGAGCAACGGGTCCATGCGACCCGAGCTGGGCAGCACATGCAGGTAGCCCGCGAAGAAGATGATGAGCAGCACGCCGAGCCAGAAGATGGGCATCGAGACGCCCACGAGCGCGATGATCGTGGACAGGCCGTCGATCACCGAGTTCTTGTGCGTCGCCGAGAGCACGCCGAGCGCCACGCCCACCACGGAGGCGATGATGATCGCCACGAGGGCGAGCTCGATGGTCGCCGGGAAGCGCGACAGCAGCTCCTGCGTGACGGGTGTGTGGGTGTAGTAGCTCTCCCCCAGGTTGCCCGTGAGGGCACCTCCCAGGAAATTGAAATACTGCACGATGAGCGGGTCGTTCAGCCCGTTCGCCTCGCGCCAGGCCTCCATGGCCTGCTCAGTAGCATGCTGTCCGAGCACGACGGGCGCCGGATCAGCGGAGAACACGCGCATGATGAGGAACACGATGATGGAGACGCCCAGCAGAACCGGGATCGCCAGCAAGATGCGCTTGAGAACGTATTTCAGCATGCTACCCCCTCCTTCCATTCATAGCGGCGCGACCCTGCGCGCCCTGCCTGCAACGACAACGCGGGCCGAGCAAGCCCGGCCCGCGTTATGTTAGCAAAACCGCGTCGTGAGCATGGGAGCGTTACGCCGTCTTGGTGACGAGCTCCATGTGGACGACTCCCGTCGGGTGATAGTAGAAGTTGTTGATGCTCGGCGCGTAGGCGGCGAGGTTCTTGGCGTGGCTGATGAGCATCCACGGCATCTCGTCGGCGACCATCTGCTCGCACTGCTTGTAGATGGCGTCGCGCTCGTCGCCGTCGGGCGTGCTGAGGCCCTGCTGGATGAGCTGGTTGTACGCATCGCTGCGATAGCGGCCGACGTTCATGGAGACGTTCTCATCGGCGAGCAGGTTCATGAAGTTGTCCGGGTCGCCGTTGTCGCCCACCCAGCCGTAGAGGCAGCAGTCGAAGGCGTCCGTGTCGACCTTGGTCTGGTAGGTCGTCCAGTCGTAGGAGACGATGTCCATGTCGACGCCGGCATCGGCCAGGTAGCCCTGGATGGCCTCGGCGAGGGGCTGGCCGCCGATGGAGTTGTACGGACGGGGGTTCGTGTAGGTGAGCATGGTGCAGCTCGTGATGCCCAGGTCGGCGAAGGCGGCCTTCGCGGCCTCCGGGTCGTAGGCGGTCTGCTTGATGTCCTCGTCGTACGGGGCCATCCACAGCGGCATGACGGAGGTGGCCACGCCCGCGTAATCGCCATAGAGGCTCTGGACCATTTCCTCGACGTTCACAGCCTGGCAGAAGGCGCGACGCGCCTCGACGGTGGAGAAGGCACCCGTGTCGTTGCGGAACGCGAGGTAGTTGATGTTCATGCCGTCCTCGCTGAACAGCTCGTTGCCGGCATCGGTGATGGTGGGCACCACGGAGGCGTCGATGCCGTCGATGATGTCGACCTCGCCGTTGTTGAGGGCGGTCACGCGGCTCGAGTTCTCGGTGATGAAGCGGAAGATGACGTTCTTGGTCTGGGGCTTGCGCTCCTCATCCCAGTAATCCTCGTTGGCCTCGAGCACGATGTTCTCGCCCTTGGACCAGGAGACGAACTTGTAGGGGCCGGAGCCGACGGGGTTCTCGTTGGAGTCGCCGGCCTCGATGGCGGACGGCGCCACGATGGGGGCGGCGAGCGTCATGGCCATGTTCTTGATGAACGGCGTGGAGGGCGAGCGGAGGGTGATGACGAGCGTCGTGGCGTCGGGCGCCTCGATGGACGCGATGCCGGTGTTCGCCTCCTCGGAACCGAACACGAAGGACGCGTAGGGCATGTCCTCGGTGCGGTTGGGCTCGAGCTGACGGGTGATGGAGGTCACGATGGCGTCGGCATCGCAGTCGGTGCCGTCGTGGAACTTCACGCCCTCGCGGATCTTGAAGGTGTAGGTGAGGCCGTCATCGGAGATCTCGGGCATCTCGCCGAGGCACGGGAGCACCTCGGTGGACTCGACGTCGAAGCGGAGCACCGTGTCGTAGATGTTGGACATGACCTTGGCGGACTCGCCGTCGTCGACGTAGGCGGGGTCGAGGCCGCGCGGATCGGCGCCCTGCGCGAAGGTGATGGTGTCGGCGATGCCGCCCTCACCCGCAGAGGAACCGGTGTCGCTGGCGCGCTGGGCACCGCAGCCGGTAAGACCCACAAGACCGATCGTGGAGACCGCGCCCATCGCCTCGATGAACCGACGGCGCGAGATATCTGCCATGGACATAGATGAAACTCCTTCCGTATATTTTGGGTAGGGAAACTATAGCTTCCATCGGGGTGCGAATTGATACAAAACTGATAGGAAACTTTATCGAAATAAAGTATCCACGATTTGAAACTGCATAGCGCGGCGGCGGCACCGGGCGCGCCGTGCATACGCGCATGCAAAACGAGCGGGCGGGCGCGCCTGAAAGCGTACCCGCCCACCGGCGTTTCTATGCCTCGAGCGCCGCGCGCAGCAGCTCGTTGAAGCGCTTGGGGTTGCCGCTGCCGCGGCTCGCCTTCATGCACTGGCCCACGAGGAAGCCGAGCACCTTCTGGTTGCCGTCGCGGTACTGCTGGGCCTGCTCCGCGCAGCGCTCGAGCACCTCATCCACGATGGGCTGGAGCGCGCCGGCATCGCTCACCTGGCGCATGCCGCGCGCGTCGACGATCCGCTCGGGGTCGTCGCCCGAGGCGGCCATGGCCTCGAAGACCTCGTGGCCCTGGTTGGAGCTGATGGCATCCGAGGCGAGGAGCTTCGCCAGGCCCGCGACCTGCTCGGGGCGCAGCGCGCTCTCGGCAAGCGCGACACTCGCGCCGCGCAGGTAGGCGGGCAGCTCGTTCACCACGAGGTTCGCGACGGTCTGCGCCTCCTTGCCGGCAAGGCCGCCCACCGCCTCCTCGAAGAAGGCCGCGACCTCCGGGTCGCCCGCGATCTGCTCCGCGTCGGCGCGCTTGATGCCCAGCTCGCGCACGTAGCGGTCGCGGCGCTCGTCCGGCAGCTCCGGCAGCTCCGCACGGCAGTGCTCGATGAACTCGTCCGTGAGGTCGAACGGCGCGAGGTCGGGGTCGGGGAAGAAGCGGTAATCGTCCGCCGTCTCCTTCACGCGCATGACGACCGTGCGCTTGCGGCTCGGCTCCCAGTGGCGCGTCTCCTGGTAGATCTCGCCGCCCGCCTCGAGCACCTCGGCCTGGCGGCAGATCTCGTACGCGAGGCCGTCGTGCAGCGCCTTGAAGGAGTTGAGGTTCTTGAGCTCGGTCTTGGTGCCCAGGCGCGCGTCGCCGCGGCGGCGCAGGCTCACGTTGCCGTCGCAGCGCATGGAGCCCTTCTCCATGGAGCAGTCGGAGATGCCGAGCGCCAGGAAGATGCGGCGGAGCTTCTCCATGAACAGGCGCGCCTCCTCGGGCGTGCGCAGGTCGGGCTCGGTCACGAGCTCGATGAGCGGGGTGCCGCAGCGGTTGTAGTCGATGAGGCTCTCGGCCGCGCCGCCGATGCGCCCCTCGTCGCCGCCCACGTGCACCATCTTCGCCGCGTCCTCCTCCATGTGGATGCGCAGGATCCGGATGGGCACCGTGTACGAGCCGTCTTCGCGGCGCTCGGGCACGGCGAGCGAGGCGGTGTCGTAGCCCGAGAGGCCCGCGAGCGCGCCCCCCTGCTCGGGAAGGTCGCGCGCCATGCTCGCGGGGAGGCCGACCGCGCCCGCCGAGGCGCTCGCCAGGCTCTCGGCCTCCGCCGCGCCGAACGCGCACTCCGGGCGCTCGGCGGCGCCGCGGCCCGTGACCTCGAGGTCGAGCCTGCCGTGCATGGCGAACGCCACCGGACCCTGCGTGGTCTGGAAGTTCTTCGCCATGTCGGGATAGAAGTAGTGCTTGCGGTAGAACATCGAGTGCTTCTGGATCTCGCAGTTCGTGGCGAGGCCCGCCTTCACGATGTACTCGATCGCGCGCTTGTTCGGCACCGGCAGCGCGCCCGGGAGCCCCAGGCACACGGGGCACACGTTCGTGTTCGGCTCATCGTCGTGGCTGAGCTTGCAGCCGCAGAACATCTTTGTCTCGAGCGTCGTGAGCTCGGTATGGATCTCGAGGCCGATCACGGCCTCCCAATCGCGCAGCACCTCGTTGAGCTCCTTCATGCGAGCTCACCCCCCTTCCCGGCGAACGCGGGCGCGACGGGGGCGCCGAAGCGCGCACCCTCCCCCGCGGCAGCGGCGCCGCGCACGGCATCCCATGCGCCGGCGCACGCCCGCTCGAGCGCCGCGCCGAACGCGATGAGCCGCTCGTCGGCGAAGGCGGGCGCCACGAGCTGCGCGCCCACGGGCAGCCCGCTCTCCTCGCCCAGCCCGACGGGCACGGTGATGCCGCCGTTGCCCGCGATGTTGAGCGAGATGGTGTACATGTCCGAGAGGTACATCTGCGTGGGGTCGCTGATCTCGCCGTGCTTGAACGCCGTGCGCGGCGCGGCGGGCATGAGCAGCACGTCGGCGCGGTCGAACGCACGGGCGTAGTCCTCCGTGATGAGCGTGCGCGCCTTCTGCGCGGCGTAGTAGTACTTGTCGTACACGCCCGAGGAGAGCAGGTACGCGCCGAGCATCTGACGGCGCTTCGCCTCCGCGCCGAACCCGTGCGCGCGCGACAGCGAGCTCTGGGCGGCGAGCGTGGCGCAGTCGGGCTCCCGGTAGCCGTAGCGGATGCCGTCGAAGCGCGCGAGGTTGCTGAACGCCTCCGCCGGGCCGATCACGTAGTACGCGGCGATGGCGGCGTCGAGGTGCGGCAGCTCGACCTCCACGAGCTCGGCTCCCGCCGCCTCGAGCGAGTGCGCGGCGCCCTCCACGGCGCGGCGCACCTCCGGGGTGAGACCGTCTGCGTCCATGAACGCCGGGATGACGCCCACGCGCATGCCCGCGATGTCCGTGTCCACGGCATCGGCGAAGCGCGGGGGCACATCCTGCGAGGTCGAATCATACGGGTCGCGGCCGCCCGCCACGAGGGCGTCCATGGCGAGCGCGACGTCCTCGACCGTGCGGCCGAAAGGCCCCACCTGGTCGAGCGAGCTGCCGAAGGCCACCACGCCGTAGCGCGACACGGCGCCGTAGGTGGGCTTCATGCCCACGACGCCACTGAACGACGCCGGCTGGCGGATGGAGCCGCCCGTGTCCGAGCCGAGCGCGAGCGCCACCTCGCCCGCCGCGACCGCTGCCGCCGAGCCGCCTGACGAGCCGCCAGGCACGCGCGCGGTGTCCCAGGGGTTGTTCGTGGGGTGGAAGGCGGAGGAATCCGTCGAGGAGCCGAACGCGAACTCGTCCATGTTCGCCTTGCCCACCGGCACGCAGCCCGCATCGAGCATGCGCGCGACGCACGTAGCGGTGTAGGGGCTCTCGTAGTGCTCGAGCATGCGGGAGGCGCAGGTGGTGCGCGTGCCCGCGAGGTTCATGTTGTCCTTCACCGCGAGCGGCACGCCCGCGAGCGGCGGCAGGGGCTCGCCCGCGGCGCGGGCGGCGTCCACGCGCGCGGCCGCCTCGAGCGCGAGCTCGGGCGTCACCTGCAGAAACGCCTGCACCTCGGCGTCGCGCGCCTGGATGGCGTCGAGCGCGGCGCGGGCGACCTCGGTCGCGGAGAACGCGCCGTCGCGCACGCCCGCCGCGATCTGGCGGGCGGTCAGGGTATCAAGGGTCGCCATGCCTTACGCCTCCTCGCCTAGAATCGACGGCACACGGAAGCTGCGGCCGCGCGTGCTCGCCGCGTTGCCGAGCGCCTCGTCGATCGTGAACGCGCGCGCGGCGTCCGGCGCGTCATCACGCATGACGTTCGAGAGGCCGCCGATGGGATGGAACGTGGGGTCCACGTCCGGGAGGTTGTACGCGAGGATGGGCTCGAGCATCTCGACGGCGTCGTTCATGTACGCGCACATCTCGGCGAGCTCGTCGCCCTCGAGCGCGATGCGCGCGTAGTCCGCGATGCCGCGCACATCGTCTTCGGTGAGTGCCATGGGCGCTCCAATCTACGTATCGTGCTGTCCGGGGCGCGCGCAGGCGACACCCGGTCAATTCGCATTATTATACGCGGGCGGGGCGCGGGGCGGAGCGGCTCGGGCGCGCGCACCCGAACGGAAACACGCCACCGGCGCGGCGAAGCGCTCGGCGGGGCGGGTTTCGGGTCGCGCATCGGGGCAACCGGGCGGAAAACGGGCTCGCGCGGGGTGCCTCGCGGAGCTCCCTGCCAGCTGCCCCCGGCGCGCGATGCTACACTTAGCCGCGACATCGCCAAAACCCAAGGAGGCAGTATGGACATCGAACGCATCGAGCGCGTCCGCGCGAACCTCAAGCGGTGCGACCTCACGCAGCTGCTCATCGTCGACCCGCTCTCGATCTGGTGGCTCACCGGCTACTACACCGAACCCCTGGAGCGGCTCCTCGCCCTCTACCTGCCGCTCGACGGCACGCCGACGCTCTTCGTGAACCGCCTCTTCCCCGACGCGTCCGCCACCGGCGCGCGCGTGGTGAGCCATTCGGACACCGACGACCCCATCCCCATGCTCTGCGACGCCATCGACGCGGCGCGCCCGCTCGGCGTGGACAAGGAGCTCGCCGCGCGCTGGCTCGTCCCGCTCATGCAGGCCGGGGCTGCCGCGAACTTCGTGCTCGCCTCGGACGCCGTGGACGACGCGCGCGCCATCAAGGACGCCCGCGAGCAGGAGCTCATGCGCATCGCGTCGCGGACGAACGACGAGGCCATGGCCTGGCTCGCCGAGCAGGTGCGCCCCGGCGCGACGGAGCTCGACATCGCGGAGGGGCTGCTCGCCACGTACCGCAGGCTCGGCGCGCAGGACCACTCCTTCTCGCCGATCGTGAGCTTCGGCGCGCACGCCGCCGACCCGCACCACGAGCCCGACGCGACGCCGCTCGCCCCGGGCGACATGGTCCTCTTCGACGTGGGGTGCAAGCGCGACGGGTACTGCTCGGATATGACCCGCACGTTCTTCACCGCCGAGCCCACCGAACACCAGCGCGCCGTATACGACGCGGTGCGGCGCGCGAACGAGGCCGCCGAGGCCATCGTGCGCCCCGGCGTGACGTTCGCTGAGATCGACCTCACGGCGCGCCGCATCATCGAGGACGCCGGCTGGGGCCCGCAGTTCAACCACCGCCTCGGGCACCAGATCGGCCTGCAGGACCACGAGCCGGGCGATGTCTCGGCCACGCATGACGAGCCGGTGCAGCCCGGCATGTGCTTCTCCATCGAGCCGGGCATCTACCTGCCGGGCGACATGGGCGTGCGCATCGAGGACCTCGTCATCGTCACCGAGAACGGCTGCGAGGTGCTCAACAGCTACCCCAAGGGCATCCAGGTGCTCGGGTAGAGATAGGGCAATCGCTCCAGCACCGCCCAACACCCAAACACGAAAGCCCGGGAGACCGAAACGCATCGGCCTCCCGGGCTATTTTGAGTACCAACCGCGCGCCAGACGAGCGTCTGCGCGGTATCCCCGCTGCTACTTCACAGCGGGGAGAATCTGGTCGACGATCCCCTTGGCGTTCATGAGCCCGAAGTCGGGCGCGGAGATCACGAGCACCGGGCGGTCACCTGCCATGCCCTTGACCTCGGCCTCGGCGAAGCGGATCTGCGGCCCCAACAGGATGGCGTCGGCGCCGTCGATGTTGTCGCGAATCTCGGCCTTGGGAACAGCCGTGCAGGTAAGGTCGACTCCGCGCGCCTTGGCCTCCTCGGCGATCTTGATGCACAGGATTCCCGTGCTCATACCGGCGTTGCAAGCAAGGATAACATTCATGGGTTATGCCTCCTGGACCTCGGTCGCGGTGTCGGCAAGCTGCTCCTCCGCGATCTTCTTCTTTTCATACGCCTTGAAGAACGGAAGGTAGATCAAGACATCGATGACGATGAGCCCCACGCAGAGCACGACAGCCTTCCAATCCATCGTCGCCAGAATCGCCGCGACCGGGCAGAACATGTTCCAGCTCGGGTACACGAAGCAGCGGCCGACGATACCGAAGGCCATCGCTGCGTAGGCCACCACGCCGTTCAGCACCGGGCAGAGCACGAACGGGATGAAGAGCGTGGGGTTGAACATGATGGGCATGCCGAAGATGATGGGCTCGTTGATGTTGAAGAACGCCGGCACGATGCCGAGCTTGCCCACGGTGCGCAGCTGCTTGGACTTGCTGAAGAGCGCGCAGAAGGCCAGGCCGAAGGTCGCGCCCGAACCGCCGATCATCATGAAGGTCCACCAGAAGGGCTCGACGAGGATGTTGGGCAGCTCGGTCACCGCGGCACCGGCGGCATAGGCGGCCATGTTCGCCGCGAGGCTCGGGGTGAGGAACGCGAAGAGCGGCGAAGTGATCACCGAATCGTGGATGCCGAACCACCACAGCACCATGACCACGAGCGCAAGGATGAGCACGCCGGGGCCGGAATCGAGCGCGCCCACGAGCGGCGCCATGATGAGGGTGATGAGGTTCGGGAAGGGCGCGCCGGTGAAGTTGATCACCACGCCCGAGAGTACACCGAACACCACGAGCACGATGGCCGCGGGAACGAGGTTGCCGATGGAGTCGGAAAGCGCGGGCGGGATACCCTGACCGGAAAGGTCGATGTAGCCGATCTTGCGCTCAGACAGGAAGCGGTAGAACTCCACCGCCACGAACGACACGAAGATGGCAGCGAAGAGGCCGGTTCCGTCGAAATACGCCGTGGAGAGCGAGCCCTCCGCATCGACGGCGCTCATCTCCAGGAACGATGCCACGCCGAGCGCCACCGGGAGGAACGAGGTCATCTTATAGTGACGCGCCAGGAAGAACGAGAGACCGATCGTCGCCCAGAGCGAGAGCACGCCCATGGTGGCGACGTTCACGATGGTGAGCGGTAGCATGGTCGCATCGGCGAGGGCAGCCCAGCCCTGGAAGAACGCCTGGCCGAAGCCCGGCTCCATCGTGGTGTAGTCAACCGGCGGAGAGGTGATGATCAGCGCGAAGCTGCCGATCGTCATGAAGGGGACGAGGGTGAGAAAGGCGTTTTGGATGGCGACAACGTAGCGGTTCATGCCGAGCGCGTTCGCGATAGGTGCGATGTGCTTCTCGATGAACGCAGCGATCTTCTCCATAGCTATTCCTCCTTCTCTTAACGTTGTTCCGCGATCATGTCGCGATACCAGTAGTAGCTATCCTTCGGAATACGGCGATTCCCATCGTCGTAGTCCACGTACACCAGGCCGTAGCGCTTCTTGTAGCCGTTGATCCAGCTGTAGAGATCCATGGTCGACCACACGAAGTACCCGCGCACATCCACCCCCTCTTGCTGGGCCCGCTGCATCCACTCGACGAAGCCGGACAGGAATTCCACGCGGTACGGGTCATGGATCTTGCCGTCCTCGCAGGTGTCGTAGTAACCGATGCCGTTCTCGGTGATGACGAACGGGGTGTCCGGGTAGAGGCGGTGCAGCTCGAGCAGCAGATCGTAGATCGACTTGGGATAGAGCTCCATGTCCCAATCGTTCTTGGGGACGCTCGGGTCCTCATCGAGCTCGAACCAGCCCTTGATGCGGGTGACGACCTTGTCGCCCTTCTTGCCGGTGTTGCTCGCATGGAACACCGTCTCGCCCTCGGAGCAGGGCTTCACGAGCTCGCGTGAATAGGCGTTCACGCCCAGGTAGTCCACCGTGCCGGCGCGGAAGATCTCATCGTCGCCGGGAAGTGCGTACGAGAGGTCATAGCCCTCGGCGCCCAGGAGCTCCACGAACTCCTCCGGCACCTTGCCGAGCACGCACACGTCATTCACGCTGCGGTTGTAGAAGAGGTCGGCCTTACGAGCGGCCTCGCGATAGGCCTCGTCGTCCACGAGCGTCTCGATGGAATACGAATCGCTCACCAAGCCGATCTTCCCCGTATAGCCGCCTTCGCGATACGCCTTGACCGCAAGCGCGCTCGCGAGCAGCTGATGGTACATGGCGCGCCACTTGCGCGAAAGATCCTGCACGTTGGGCGGGTAGTTACCGTTCGCGTAGCAGCAAAGCGTGTCGTATGTGGGCTCGTTGATGGTCGCCCACCACTTCACGCGGTCGCCGAAGTGCTCGAAGCACACCTTCGCGTACGCCACGAACGCCTCGACGTTCGCGCGGTTCTCCCAGCCACCCTGCTCGAAGAGGACGTTCGGCATGTCGTAGTGGTAGAGCGTCACGAGCGGTTCGATGCCGCGCGCCAGGCACGCATCGATCACCCGGTTGTAGTGGGCGATGCCCTCCGCGCTCGGCTCGCCCACGCCATCGGGGATGATGCGCGTCCAGGCGATCGAGAACCGATAGGCATTCTGGTTGCCCGCGGCCATCATATCGAGGTCCTCCTCGAAGCGATGGTAATGGTCGCACGAGACATCGCCCGTCACGGGGTTCACGTTGTTCTTCTCGCTGTGGCAGAACACGTCCCAGTTCGAAAGCCCCTTGCCGTCCTCGTTCCACGCGCCCTCGCACTGGTAGGCGGCAGTCGCGCTACCCCACATGAAATCGCTCATCTTGCCCTCAACTCCTTGTATACCTCGACGAGCTCCCTCGCCATGCGGCCGAACATGATCGTCGTCATCAGATGGTCCTGCCCATGGACGAGCATGAGGCTGAAGGGAAGATCCACTCCCCGCGCCTCCTCGGCAAGCATTCCGGTCTGAGCGTTGTGCGCCTCCAGAAGACATGCCTCACCCTCGTCGAGCTCGCGTGCCGCCGCATCGAACGAGCCCTTGCGCGCACGCTCGACCGCATCGTAAAAATGCGTGAACGCATCGCCCGCATAGCCGACGATTTGGAACGACGTCAACTGGACTTGCTCCTTATCCATCGCGCTTACACCCCCTTTTCACTGAAGCATCGCGTTGCGCAGACTGTACCGTCCATCACGCAAGCGACGCCAAGCATCATGTGCGGGGCACCCCGCAAAAGTTGCTTTGCGGGGTCATGCGCGCACATGAATACTGAATGACACCTGTTTCAAAAGACGGAATAGGTCACGAAGCAGACGAGCCTGTGGGGGTGGACATGCTCAGCGAACGCCAAGCACGCATCTTGGCAGCACTTGCCGATGCCACGGCGCCCGTCACAGGACGGGAGCTCGCGCTGCTGCTGGGCGTCTCGCTCCGCACCGTTCAGGGCGACATCGCTCGCATCAACCGCTCCCATGCGGTGGTACGCAGTACCAACCGGGGCTACGCCGTCAACCGCGACGCCTTGGACGCGTTCTTCTCGGGCGATCAGGCATCGCCCGACCCATCCATCGCGCACAGCGCCCTGCAGATTCTCTTGTTCGAAGGCAAACAGCGTGTCGACGACCTCTCGGAAGCGCTCTATGTGAGCACGCCGACCCTCGAGCGGCATCTGCGCACGCTCGGCTCGCTGCTCAAACCCTGCGGCCTCACCCTGGCACGCAAGGGCGGCTGGGTATGGATCGAGGGTAGCGAGGGCGGTAAACGCCAGCTCATCGGCAGCCTCGTCGCGCGCGAAACCGATGGCTCACTGCCCGGCGGCAGCGCGGCGGCATCCATCTTCGATAGCATGGATCCCGAGGTACTGCGCTCGATCGTAACAAGCACCATCGCGTCATTCGACTATCGCATCCGCCCCGGGTTTGAAGAGAACCTCATGGGAAGCATCGCCGTCGCGCTCTACCGCATGCGCACCGATGCGCACATGATGGATCAGCGGGACGCGTCGAGCGCCATGGATGACGCTCGCATCGAATATCGCATCGCCGGCGAGCTCTGCCGCCGCTACTCAACGCACCTGGGCATCGAGCCGAACTTCGACGACCAGACCTATCTCGCGCACCTGTTGCGCGGGCAAATCGAGTTCGTGAAACGGGGCGCGGAGAGCGCCAATCCGCGCATGGGCATGCCCGACTTCGTTCGCGAGGTCGAAGACATCGTGCGTGACGTACTGGAATCGTTCTCCCTGCGCATCGCCTCCATGCAATCGGTCTACAACTTCGCCATGCACGTCGATGCGCTCTTGTGCCGCAGCACCGAGGCGCAGATCCAAAGCGAGGAGGTTCTCGAGAACGTCAAACGCCACATGCCGTTCGTATACGAGATCGCATTGCTTGTATCCGACCGCATCGCGCGGCACTTCGGCATCTCCATCTCGAACGGCGAGGTGGGGTTCATCTGCATACACATGGGCATGATCCTGCACAGCACCATGGATGAGGAGCAGGTGGGGATCGGGCTGGCATGCCAGGATTACCAGGGCATCGCCGAGCGCGTCCGCGAAGGCATCAATGGGCGGTTCTCCGAGACCGTGACGCTCTATGACCTGGGCTTACCCATCACCACCGAAGAGGTCGCCGCCCTGCCCATCGACCTTGTGGTCACGACGCAGCGGCCACGCGGGCTCGTTATCGAAACCGTGGAGGTCTCGCCGTTCTTTTCCACCTCGGACCTCATCGCCGTCGAAGACGCCGTGAGCGCCTGCTTGAAGCGCAAACGCGCCGCGCGCGTGCGAAGGCTCGTGCGCACGCACCTGAGCGAGGAGCTCTTCTTCAAAACCGACGCGGTCGCCACGAAGCACGACGCCATCACGTTCCTCGGCAGCAAACTGCATGAATTCGGCGTCGTGGATGATGGGTTCACCGAATCCGTGCTGCAGCGCGAGGAGCTCTCATCGACGTGTTTCTTCGAGCTTTTCGCCATCCCGCACGCGCTTGAGATGGATGCGAAGCGCACCATGATGGCGATCCTCGTGAGCGAGCGCGGCATCGTATGGGACAAGGCGCCCATCCATATCGTGCTCATGATCTCCGTCAACCGGGGCGATCGCAAGGAGTTCGTCGAGCTCTACAACAGCATGGTCAAATCGCTCTGCGACAGCCGGAAGGTGGCGCGCATCGTCGGAGCGGACACGCTCGAGGAGTTCATCGCGGAACTCGATCGGGAATAAGGCGCGGATGCGCTTCCCGCGTACGCACGGCGCGTGATCTGGAACAGCGCGCCGCAGCGCCCCGAAAACGAAATCTCGACATGAAAAGGCCGGGGTCGCGAAGACCCCGGCCTGGCTTCTCGGCGCAATTGAGCCGCTGCGCCCTGAGCGAATCGCTCCTTAGAAGTCCACGTCCACGTCGTTGTAGACGCACTCGAGGAGCTTCTCCATCTCCTCCTGCGTGGGCTGGCGCGGGTTGGAGCCGGTGCAGGCGTCGAGCAGCGCGTTGGCGGCGACGTCGTGCTTCTTCTCCTCGAACTCGGCGTAGTCGATGATGGACTCGTCGGCCTTCACGCCGCCCTTGCCGTAGTTCTTGATGCCCTGCGGGATGTTGAGCTTGTCGTTGAGGTCGCGGATCTCCTGGACGAGGGAGGCCACGAGCTCGTCCTCGGTCTCGCCGTCGAGGTGCAGGACCTCCTTGGCGATGTAGGCGTAACGGCTCTTGGCGCGCGCGTCCTTGGCGTTGAACTGGATGACCTTGCCCAGGTACATGGCGTTGGCGCAACCATGGATGATGTGGTCGCCGGTGAAGGCGGCACCGGTCTTGTGCGCCATGGAGTGCACGATACCGAGCAGGCCGCTCGAGAAGGCGATGCCGGCGATGCACTGGGCCTCATGCATGTGCTGGCGGGCCTCATGGTCGCCCTGATAGGACTTGGGCAGCCACTCGACGATCTCGCGGATGGCGTGCAGCGCGTTGGCGTCGGTGAACATGGAGGAGGCGGTGGAGACGTAGGCCTCGATGGCATGCGTCAGCGCGTCCATGCCGGTGTGCGCGCAGAGCTTCTGCGGCATGGTGTAGGTGAGCTCGGGGTCGACGATGGCGACGTCGGGCGTGATGTTGAAATCGGCGAGCGGGTACTTGATGCCCTTCTCGTAGTCGGTGATGACGGAGAACGCCGTGACCTCGGTGGCCGTGCCAGAGGTGGAGGCGATGGCGCAGAAATGGGCCTTCTGACGCAGCTCGGGGAAGCCGAACGGCACGACGGCCTGCTCGAAGGTGAAGTCCGGATACTCATAGAAGAGCCACATGGCCTTGGCCGCATCGATCGGCGAGCCGCCGCCCAGGCCGATGATCCAGTCGGGCTGGAAGTCCTGCATGGCCTTGGCGCCCTTCATGACGGTGTCGACCGACGGGTCGGACTCGACGCCCTCATAGATCTGCACCTCGAAGCCGGCCTCCTTGAGGTCCGCCTCGACGTCCTGCAGGAAGCCGCCGCGGCGCATGGAGCCGCCGCCGGTGACGATAATGGCGCGCGAGCCCTTGAGGTTCTTCACCTCATGGCGCGCACCCTCACCAAAGTACAGGTCACGCGGGTTGGTAAAACGTCCCATATCTGCCTCCAAACACAGGCCATGCGGCCTGATATTGCACGGAGCCGCCCATCGACTCCGTTCGGACCAAATCGAGATCGGCGGGTATCGCCGATGACGTTTCACGCCGATGCATATTTTAGCGCTCCGCATCGCAAATTGTTAGGGTAGTTTCGCGCGCCTCCAAATCCCTGACCTGCTGGTATGAGATATATGATGCCACGTGGAAATCTCGCCCCGCGCGCTTGCTCGCCGCACGCGCCCCAAGCGGCTGTGCTAAGCTAATGCATTCAACGAAACGCCCGGCACGGCGCCGAGTACGGACGGCTCGAGAGGAGGACGCATGGCATACGACCCCATCCAGGAGGACTGCCTGCGCCTCATCTTCGGCGCGATCCGGCGGGAGCACGTCTACCCCGTCGATAACGCCCCCTTTATCGCCGCGCGCATGGAGGACTACCAGCGCGACCCGGCGCGTCTCATCACCACCGACGCCGACCGTGCGTTCCACCTCGTCGCTCTCGCCGCGGAGGCCATCGACTACCGCCTCCCCTTCATCGCCGACGATGCCGAGGCCGACAAGCTCGCGGCCACGTCCGAGGCGCAGCTCCGCGAGGCGTGCCAGCTCGACCCGGCGAACTGGGACGCCCAACGCATGCTCGCGGCGCTCACCGCGCCCACGAACGACGACTACGTCTCCTACCTCCTCGACGAGCGCGGCGCCGTGCAGGAGGCGACCGAGCGCGCGGCTCGCGAAGCACGCGACCCCTATGACCAGGAATACGCCCGCGACCTGGGGAAGCGCGGGCTCATCCGCTGGCTCGCCGCCCTCTCGTCGCGCGCGCTCATCGCGGGGCGCTACCGTCTCTCGCTCCAGACGGCCGAGGAGTGCCTCGCGCTCGCCGCGGACGACCCGGCGGACGTGCGCCGCACCGCCATGCTCGCGCTCGCGAAGCTCGAGTGCACGCGCGACGACCTCAAGCGCTTCCGGCAGGGGCACCCGGCCTCGTACCGCTCGAAGAGCCCTGCGCGCCGCCGGCACCACCTCTCCGAGAAGGCGCCCGACGCCTGGGAGCTCATCGCGGAGCTCGGCATCGCCTACCACGAGCTCGACCTCTCCGGCGCGACGCGCGCGCTGCGGTCGCTCCTCGCCGCGTACGACCACGCCGCCGAGGCCCTCTACTACCAGGCGGAGTTCCCCGACGGCCTCTACGCGCGCGTGAACGTGGTACCCGGCAGCGAGGACGAGCTCATCCTCGCCCTGAGCGAGGCGACGCCGCTGCTGCAGGAGGGCATCGGCGCGCCCGACAACGCCGGGCTCGCGGTGTGGGTCGCCACGCACGACCTCGTGCAGGGGGCGCTCGAACGCTCCGACCGGCGCGCGGGGGCGCGGCGCGGCGGCGAGATGGGCGGCAACTGATGGAGCCGCGCGCCTACGTCTCGGCCTATCTGGAGCGCGCCTACCTCGCGGCGCACCCGGAGCTCACCGCCGCGGCGCGCGAGCTCGTGCACGAGGACGTCCCCCAGCGGCTGGAGAAGTACGCCACGGACGCCCATGCGCAGGCGCTCGTCGCCTACACCGATGCGCACGAGCGGCTCATGCGCGAGCTCGACGCCATCGAGGATATCCCGGAGGACGAGGAGTTCGAGCGCAAGCGCGCGCAGCTCTTCGACGAGGCGCGCCTCGCCCTGTTCAAGATCGCCGAGACCGACCGGCTCTGCGTGGACGCGGAGCTCGTGGGCCTTCTGCTCTCGGACATCAGCATCGACGCCTGCCTGAGCGAGCTCATGAAGCTCGAGCGGCGCGTGCACGACCAGCTTATAAGCAACGTGGCCGGGTTCTCGGACGACGCGCCCCACTTCTTCGACGCGGAGCGGGCGGCGGCGCATGCCCCGGGCGGCGCGGGCACGGCCACGCTCACCGCGGCGGCCTGGACGGCAAGCGAGCCCACGATGATCGGCTGGCTCCACACGCTCGAGGCGCTCGCGCAGCTCTGCCTGGCAAGCGCGCGCTATCGGGCGGCCGAGCGCTACGCGCGCCTGGTGCTGCGTGCCGAGGGATACCCGAGCCACGCCGAGGGAACCGTGTTCCTCGCGCTCGCGCGCCTGGAGGACGAGGACGGCTTCTTCGCCTTCGCGCACGAGCTCGAGGCGGAGCGCGGCGAGCAAGCGGCAGCCGCCCTGGACGATTCACCGTGGTTTTTGCTGGGGCGCACGCTCCTGCTCTACAAGCTCGGGCGGCGCAAACCCGCCAGGCGCGCGCTCCGCGATTTCGCCGCGCGCTGCGAGGGCGGCGCGTTCTTCCTGCTCAACCCCACGTACATGGCGCCATACCTGCCCGTGCGCCCGCAACCGCGCAAGCGCTGGGACCTCGCGCACGAGGCGGTCTGGGAGGCGGACGGCATCATCGTCGACACGCCCGACTTCGTGCCCTGGGCGGAATCCGTCGAGGGCGTCTACGACGCGTCCGAGCACTTCGCCAACCGCAACGGGTTCTAGGCGAGCGGCCTTCGCACGCACGCGCGCCCCATTCTGCACCTGATGCATGCGGCGCCCGATAGCACCGGCTGGCATCGGGCGCCCTTCAAACCGTTTGCCTACTCGGCGGCGTAGAACGCCTCCAGGTCGAGCCCCATCTGCTCGAGCGTGGGCTCGTCCACGTAGGCCATGTGGCCGCAGCCGTACAGGTAAAACGAGATGCGCTCCTTGAGCTCGGCCGGCAGGAACAGGCACGAGATGTCGTGCACCACGTTCCAGTATGTGGTCGCCGCGTCGTAGCGCCCGCCCATGATGGCGATGCGCATGGTGGGGTTGCGCTTGAGCGCCACCGCGATGTCGTAGGTCACGTTCGGCGCGGGCACGGCCCAACCGATGCCCGGCTCCTCGTGCTCCCACTTCCAGCTGCGGTTCACCACGCCGTAGTTCTGCGCGAGGTAGATGGGCGCGCCCTCGTAGCCGATCTCGTGCAGAAACGCCCGGAACGCCGCCGTCCACGCGGACTCGACGGCATCGTCCGCCGCGTCCTCGCCCGCGAAGAACTCCGTCGAGTCCTGGAGCGGCAGGGGCGCCGCCGCGGCGAAGCGCGTGTCCAGCCGGCCGATCACGCGGCCCTCGTCCGCCAGGAGGTTCCGACGGAAGGTGTCCAGGTCGATGCGCAGGTTGCAGCGCTCGATGAGCTCGGCGGGAAGGCCGATGACCTTGGAGATCTTCCGCGCCACCTGCGCCTTCTCACGCGCCGAGAGCCTATCGCCGCGCAGGAGCGCCGGCGCGTACACGGCCTCGGTGAACGTCATGGCGTCGTCGAACCACGTGGCCTCGTCCACCCGCGCGCCCGCGCGGCCGAAGTAGCGCGCCGTGGCCGCGAACGTGGGCAGCATGCCCAGGAAGTAGAGGTCCTCGCCGGGCAGCGTCTGCACCCAGTCGAAGAGCGCCGAGAGCATGACCACGCCGCGCAGCGGCACGCGCTTCTCGCCCAACAGGCGCATGAGCACGGCGTTACGGATGGTGCCGTAGGATTCGCCGAAGAGGTAGACCGGCGAGTCCCAGCGGCGGTTCGCGTCGAGCCAGCCGATGATCGCGCGGCAGAAGGCGTCCGCGTCGCCGTCCACGCCCCACACGGTCGCGGGATCCGTGCCCTCGGCGAGCGACGAGTAGCCGGTGCCGAGCGCGTCGAGGAACACGAGGTCGCTCTGGCGTAGCAGCGTGGCGGGGTTGTCCTCCACCGTCGCCGGCGCGCCGAGGTGGTTCGTGCCGTCGGTCTTCACGCGGCGCGGCCCGATGCCGCCGAAGTTGATGGGCACCGACGAGCTGCCCGGGCCGCCGTTATAGCAGAACGTCACCGGCCGGGGCGCGCCGCCTTCCGGCGCGGCATCGCCCGTCGCGACGTACGAGACCGCGAACATCTTGCCGATGAGCGCCCCGGTGTCGCCGCGCACGTCGATGTGGCCCGCCGTGGCGGTGTAGTCGATGCGCTCGTCGCCCACCTGCCAGGTGCAGGCGCGCGAGGCGGACGCGGGCACCGCGAGGCGCGCCTCCGCGGGAACCGTGATGG
>CAPI01000056.1 GCA_000333815.1 [Collinsella] massiliensis | reverse complement strand
CGGCGCCACGGCGACGACGGACGCCCCGCCGTGGTCGGCCGAGACCGCGAGCAGCTTGTCGCAGACGTCGCGGGCGGGCACCACGTAGTCGCCGAGGAGCACGAGGAAGCCCTCGCCCGCCACGGCGTCGGCGGCCGAGCGGATCGCGTGGCCGAGGCCGGCCGGGCGGTACTGGAAGCGGAAGTCCACGGGCAGCGACCCGGCCGCGGCCACGGCGTCGGCGCAGGCGCCCTTGCCGCGGGCGCGCAGGAGCTGCTCGAGCGCGGTGTCGGGCTGGAAGTGGCTCAGGAGCTCGGGCTTGTTCGGGGAGGTGACGACGATGGCGCCGTCGACCTCCGCGGGCTCGAGGGCCTCCTCCACGACGTACTGGATGACCGGCTTGTCGAGGACGGGGAGCATCTCCTTGGGCGTGCACTTCGTCGCGGGGAGGAAGCGGGTGCCCAGGCCCGCGGCGGGGATGATGGCCTTCATGGCGTGGTTCCTTTCGGATGCGTGGTGCGCGGGCGCGATCGCGGCGCGCAGAAACCTATAGCCAGCATCTTAGCGCCGTCGCCCCGCGGAGCATCGGGGTTCAAGCAATCTACAGAGTGGTCGAGACACGCGCGGATGATAAAATCCAGCCTGTCTGCTTTTTATCATTCGCTAGAACGGACATCCTATGAAACGCATCCTCCTCATCGCGACCGGGGGCACCATCGCCTCGGCCGAGGACGGCCACGGCCTCTCCCCCGCGCTCTCCGGCGAGGAGCTCGCCGCCTGCGTGCCCGAGGTCGAGGGGCTTTGCGAGCTCACCACCCTGCAGCTCATGAACATCGACAGCACCAACATGCGGCCGCAGGACTGGCTCCGCATCGCGAACGCCATCGCCGAGCGCTACGCCGACTTCGACGGCTTCCTCATCCTGCACGGCACCGACACCATGGCATATACGGCGGCCGCGCTCTCCTACCTCGTGCCCGCGAGCCCGAAGCCCATCGTGCTCACCGGCTCGCAGCGCCCTATGACGAGCTCGTTCACCGACGCGAAGCTCAACCTCTACCAGAGCCTGCTCTACGCGGTCGACGACGCATCGCGCGACGTCTCGATCGTGTTCGGCGGCATCGCCATCGCCGGCACGCGCGCCCGCAAGCAGCGCACCATGAGCGCCAACGCGTTCAAGAGCGTGAACTTCCCGCCCCTCGCCTATATCAGGAACGACCGCATCGTGCGCGCCGGCTCCTGGGCGGCCAGCGGGGATGCCGCCGCGACCGATGCCCCCGCGCCGGCTCCCGTCCACTTCGACGCCATCGATGACCGCGTGGCCGTGCTCAAGCTCACGCCCGGCCTCGACCCCGCCATCTTCTCCGCCCTCATGCCCGCCTACCACGCGCTCGTGCTCGAGATCTACGGCCTCGGCGGCATCCCGGATTACGGCGCGGGAGAGCTTTCGTTCAAGCGCGCCATCTTCGATTGGGTCGATTCGGGGCGTGCCGTCGTGCTCACCACGCAGGTACCCGAGGAGGGCCTCGACCTCGGGGTCTACGAGGTGGGACGCGCCTACGCCGAGCACCCGGGCATCCTTCGGGGCGGCGACATGACCACCGAAGCCATCGTGGCCAAGATGATGTGGGCGCTCACGCAGGCGGGCGACGCGCGCGAGCTCGAGCGGCTCTTCTACCGCCCCGTCAACCACGATCGCAGCGACGATTAGGCTTCCTGTTCGTTGCGTTTTCCCGTCCGTTGAGCTCGCCGCGCATCGGCGGCGCGGGGCGAGCGTTTCACCCGAAACCCCGAGAGCCGCGCCGGCCTACTGCAGCAGCGAGATCACGTCGGTGCCCAGCGCCTTCGCCAGGCGGTCGAGCTGCTTGATGGACATGTTCGCCTGGCCGGCCTCGATTTTATTGAGATAGGGACGGCTCACGCCGGCCATCAGGCAGAACGCAGTCTTGGAAAGATGCTGCTGCTCACGCAAGGAGCGCACGTTGCGACCGGCCGTCTGTTCAATGCTCTCGTTCATGGCACGAGTGTCTGCAAGAACCCGGTCGGATGCGTAAATTATAGTTTACGTTCGATGCAATCCGCATATCGGAGCGCATCTTATGCAGCGCGGCGACGCAGCGCGCGGGTCGACCTCTGCGCACCGGACGCATCCGATGCTGCCGGCGGCCTTCCGCACATGCGACGACGTGCGGTGTTTGTCTCGACAAATGAGCAAAAGGTGGCAGTGCGCGGGCGTCGTCACCGGAGCGCCCCGCCACCAGCCCGGCAGCGCGCACGCCATCGCGACGACGGGCGGCATGCACCGCGCGAGCTTCAACGCAGCATGAAGCCCGGCGGCGCATCCCATGCGTCCGCGCTACCCCGGTATCCCCCGATGTACGATCAAACCCCGAGGCGGGAACGTCTTGGACCGATTAGAGCGAGAAGCTGAAGCCGGTTCCGGTATAGGCAGCAAACAGCAGGTAGATGGTGCAAGCGGTGAGCAGCACGCCGATCACGACACCGCTCCGCACGCCGCGCCGGTACACGAGCTCGGCCGCGACGCGGGACTCCTTGTTCGCGTTCGCCTGCCGGCGCGCGTTGAAGATCGTCGCGAGCGCGAGCAGCAGGCTCACCGCAGGCACCCAGAACAGCTGGTAGCGGCTCTCGAAGCGCGTCGGATCGCCCGCGGCGTCGAAGGCCATGGCCACCGAATCAGGCAGCTGCGGCACAATCACGAAGGTGATGGCGAGCGGCAGCAGCCCGACCACCACGAGCGCGATGGTGAGGTACCCGTTCACCCGACCGTATTGGAACATGTTATCAACCCATCTCTTCGGTATGCAGCAGCATCGCGGCAGTGCGCGGTGCTACACGTTGAACCGGAAGTGCACCACGTCGCCGTCGGCCATGACGTAGTCCTTGCCCTCCATGCGGAGCTTGCCGGCGGCCTTGGCGCCCTGCTCTCCGCCGAGCTCGATGTAATCGTCGTAGGAGATCACCTCGGCCTTGATGAAGCCGCGCTCGAAATCGGAGTGGATGACGCCCGCGGCCTGCGGGGCGGTCGCGCCCTGGCGCACCGTCCACGCCTTGACCTCCATCTCGCCCGCCGTGAAGAACGACTGCAGGCCGAGCAGCTTGTAGGCGGCCTGCGCGAGCACATCGAGGCCGGGGCGCTCGAGCCCGAGCGACTCCAGGTACTCCGCGGCCTCCTCGGCGTCGAGCTCGGAGAGCTCCGCCTCGATCTTCGCGCAGATGGGAATCGGCGTCACGCCGTCGATGGGCTCGAGCTCCTCGCCGAGCATGTCCTCGTCCACGTTGGCCACGTAGAGCATGGGCTTCATGGTGAGCAGGAACAGGCCCTTGGCGGCCGCGCGCTCCTCGGGCGTCATGTCGAGGGTTGCGGCGCGGTTGCCCTCATTGAGCCAGGCGGCGAGGCGCTTGGCCACCTCGAGCTTGGGTGCGAGCTCCTTGTCGCGCTTGGCGTCCTTCTCGAGCTTGGGCAGCTGCTTGTCGAGCGTCTGGATGTCCGCGAGGATGAGCTCGGTCATGATGGTGTCGGCGTCGGCGGCGGGGTCGACGAAGGCGCCCACGCGGCCGACCTCGCGCATGACGTTCGGATCCTTGAAGTAGCGCACGACCTCGCAGATGGCGTCCGTCTCGCGGATGTTCGCGAGGAACTGGTTACCCAGGCCCTCGCCCTCGTTCGCGCCCTTCACGAGCCCGGCGATGTCCACGAACTCGACCGTTGCGGGCACGATACGGCCGGGATGCACGATCTCGGCGAGCTTGCCCAGGCGGTCGTCCGGCACGTCGACGATGCCGACGTTCGGGTCGATCGTGGCGAAGGGGTAGTTGGCGGCGAGGCCGCCCTTCTTGGTGAGGGCGGTGAAGAGCGTCGACTTGCCCACGTTGGGCAGGCCGACGATACCGATGGATAGGGCCACGAGGCACTTCCTCTCTCAGCGCACCCGGCGCGCGGGCACGGCGTGGATTCGAACCCTCCTATTGTACGAGATGCGCGCGCTCACGTCATGCCCAGACGACCTCGAAGCACGTTCGAGCCCCGATACTGTGCGGGAATCCGGATGCGCCGGGTAGAGCTGCCTCGTCGCGAACGAAACCCCAGATAATGAGGGTGCGCTTGGGCGGTCTGCCAGCCGAAGCGCGATTCCCACACAGTATCGAGGCGCGAGCCGCCCGAACCCGGGCGAGAGAGCGGCGCGCCGCCCTAATCCGCGAGCTTCTCCACGCGGTCGAGCACGGAGTCAAGCTTCTTCTTGGCCTCTGCCTTCATCTTGTCCGCCTCGGCCTTGGCACGCGCCTGCTCGGCCGCGCGCTGCTCGGCCTCCGGATCGGGGACGACGAGGTCCGCGCCGTCGCGCTCCACCATCTTGAGGGCGCCCGGCTGGCAGACCTCCGCGCACAGGCCGCAGCCCGTGCAGTACGTGGGCTCGACCGTGAAGGTTCCCGACCCCACGAGGTCGCAGGCGCGCAGCGGGCAGGCCTCGACGCAATCGCCGCACAGGGTGCAGCGCTCGAAATCGCATTCGGGAACGCTCACCCGCACGTTCGGCGCGAGCTCGGGGTGCGCCTGGAGCGTCGAGAGCAAAAGCTGCCGGCTCTGCGTGAGCACGCGGCGGCGCTTGAGCGAGTTCGCGCCCGTCGAGGCGGAAAGCGAGCGCTCGAGCGCGGAGAGCTTCTTGGTGTGCTCCTTGATGCGCTGCGACACCGTCGTCACCGCGGCCGCCGCGGGGTTGAGCTTCGCCATGGCGAGGCCCGTGGTCTGCTTGATCTTGTCGAAGTACTCCTTGCGCTCGAACGCGCGCGACTTCTCGCAGGTGAGCGCCTTCGCGTCTACCTCGAGGCCCATGCCGCGGCCGGACCATTCCTCGGCCGTGGCGATGGCGTCGCCCAGCATCTCCTCGCCCTGGGCGTTGCGGCACGCCGTGCAGATGTCGAGCGGCAGGTACACGCTCACGTTCGGGAAGTCCATGAGGATGGCGAACCAGGTCTCGGGCGTGACGTCGCCCACGCAGGCGAGCACGACCTCGTTGTCGCGCGGGACGCGGCGGAGCGCGCGCGTGCAGGTCACGTACGCCGTCTCGTAGGCCGTGGCGGCGGCCGCCACCGCATCGTAGATGCGCTTCGGGCGCTTCTGCGGCGAGTAGATGGCCTCCGTGGGGCACACCGGCGCACACAGGCCGCACTTGCGGCAGCTATCGAGGATGTCGATGCCGCCGTCCTCGATCTCGATCGCGTTCACCGGGCACACCTTCACGCACGCGCGGCAGCTGCTCTTCTCCGAGCGGCACGCGAGGCACGGCACGGTGTTCGCCCGCGGACGCTCCTTGTAATCCGCCGGGTTCCATTCCTTCGCCTCGGCCTCGGGGTTGCCCAGGAAGGCGTTCGCGAGGTCGTTGAACGGCTCGGTGATGCCGCTGAGCCCCTTGGTGATGTCGATGAGGTCGTCGAACATGTCGCGCTGTTGCTGCGCCATAGCTACCTCCCAAACGCTGGGGCGACCGGGCCCCGTCCGATGCGCGCGGTGCGGGCGCGGCCGCGCGTGCGTCGCGCCGCCCTCAATGCGAAACCGTCTTATTGTACGGCAGGCGGGTGCGCGAGGCGTTGCGCGCGCAGCCCTGCAAACTTTTTCAATTCCATACACGCATTGTCCGGGCGACGCTGCATAATGGAGGGAGCCTGTCGGAAACGAGCCCTGCGGTCGTCGCCGTGCGCGGCACCTGCGGGCAGACAGAAAGGAACGCGTAT
>CAPI01000057.1 GCA_000333815.1 [Collinsella] massiliensis | reverse complement strand
TGACTCACGTCCCCAGTGACTCACCGAGTCAATTGAACCCGTCCCTAACGGCTGGTCAGCTGTGCATCCTGCCTAGTACTTTCCGCTGAACTTGTTCAACGGGTCGCGGCGGCAATCTTCGAGATATTCAACGCTCACCTTCCGTGCCGCGTCGTCGTAGGTGTAGTAAATGCCGTAATGACCCGCGAAGGTCACGAGCACCTCATGGGGCGGACGCGCGGATTCATAGAGAGGGTCATATCGTTTACCCATATGCGGATCAACCTCGAGCGCGCGCAAGCGCCGTGCAACCCGTCGAGCGTCATCTCGAGACGTGATCGCAAGCAACGCGGCCTGAACTGACTCGGCAAGCTCGACATCATAGGAATCCATCAGCTGTCCCAGCGGTCGCGCAGCTCGTCCAGCGCTTCGTCGAGCGGAACGACCTTCCCCTGCAGCACCTCGTCATGCCCTCTCATGATGCCCGCATAGCGCTCCTGCTCGCGGTTGACGATCGCCTCGCGATAGCTCATGCGGCGATCGAACTCCTCCGCATCGATGAGCACGAGCGATGACTTTCCATGCTTGGTAAGGTAGATGGGCTCCTTGGTCTCGATCGCGCGCTCGGCGAGCTTGGCGCCGTTGCGCTGCATCTCTGTAATGGGTACCACCGCAGGCATCATGGACTCCCTTCGCCTCGCTTCTATAATACATATGATTATACATATTTTGAGTTATAGGTTTTTGGAAGTAGCGTGCATGAGCCATTGGGAACGGGTACGTTTGACTCAGCGAGTCATTTGAACCCGTCCCCAATGACTCAATGGCTCAGCTGCGGGGGTAGTGCACGCCGCGGTCGCGCAGGGAGAGGACGGCCACGATGACGAGCACCACGCCCAGACCGACTTCGAACCAATACGGCATCCAGGGAGCGACGGCGTAGAGCAATTCCTGCCCCATCGTCCCCATGAAGTTGTACACCGCGTGCAGCAGCATCACGGGCACGATCGAGCCGCTCGCGTGCGCCGCGTAGCCCATGAAGAGGCCGAGCACACAGGTGTAGATACCCTGGGTGAGGTTCATATGGAAGATGCCGAACGCGACTGCCTGCAGCACATTGGCCACCGCGAACGGCACGCCCGCCCGCTTGAGGTACGTGAGCCCCAGACCGCGGAAGCCCATCTCCTCCACGATCGGCGGCAGCACGACGGTCGCGAGGAACCACGCGATGCCGTACTCCGAGACGCCGGACGCATCAATCATCGACCGGTACTCCTCCATGGCAGCGGGGAACAGCAGGAGCACGAGCGTCATGAGAAGCGTCGTCACGAACTGCATCCCCAAAGCCAGAAGCACCGCGTCGAACCATACGGCTCGAGGCACACCGCGCACGCGGAACGACACCTGCGCGGGCGGCTCGGGTGCGGGCGACGCGAAGCCGAGCTGGGCGGCTGGCGCCGACGCCGCGTTCGCAGCCTGCTCCCCCACTGCCCTCGCATCCGCAGCATCCTCCGCAATCCGGCTCCCTCGGCGGCGCATGACGAGCACCCAGGCGAACACGACGATACCGAACAGCAGGTACACCACCGCCGAGAAGACGTTCGGGTTGCTCGAAAGATAGGTGAACGCCGCAGCGTATGCCTCGTACCCGCCCCATTGGATCGAGACGGTCTCAACAAAGTCGAGCACCACAGCGCTCAGCAGGGTGGGCAGCTCGATCATCATGATGAACACCACGAGCGCGAGCACGAAGCTCCTGATGCGGTACCCCCATGTCGATCCGACGGACATACGGCCTCCCTCGCTCGCGTGCCTCCTTCGATGGTACCACGGTACCCAGCGCGCGGCGCCATATGCACGGCAACGCAGGTGGGGCCGAACCCTTCGATTCGACCCCACCTGAAGCTATATAGCACCCCTTTGGAAACGTCGGCGCAACGCTTACTTGCGCTTGCGGCTCACTACCGCGCCCGCGCCCAGAGCGGTCATGCCCGCCGCAGCGAAAGCGCCCATCGCGAGCACGCTCAGATCTCCCGTCTGCTCGAGCGTGCCGCCGGAAGGCTGATCGGCCGTGGAATTTCCATCTGACGGCTGGCCGGAAATCCGCTCCCACTTGGCATAGAGCGTAAGATCCGCCGTGACCGGGGTGGTGAAATCGTAGGCCTCCTCGGCATACGCACCGTTCTCGAGCTCGTACCAACCCAGAAAACGATACCCTGCGCACACGGGATCCTGGGGCTTGGCCACCGTCTGGCCGTTGGGAACCTCGGCGGAAGCGTTCTCGGTGTTCTCGAGGCAGTCATCGAACGTAACCGTGTGGGTGACCTGCTCAACCGGTTTGCTGGCACCTTGACTGTCGGCGAAATCCTGGGCAGCCTTCTCGTTCTGGAAGAGCCAGGTATGCCCATCGTCGTCAACGACCTTGTAGCTGCCGCCGTTTGCAAGCGCGTCGGCTTCCGTCGGATACACGTCGCAGGTGCCATCCTCATGCACCACAACCGCCGCATTCCCCGTAAGGTATCCCTTGATGCTCGCATCGGAGAACGATCCGCCCGAGACCGCGATGGTCACGGGAGTTTTATCGGGGCGCGCCGGATCCACCAGCTCCTCAAGCGCACTCCCCTTGTCGCTCGTGAAGGAACCACCTTGGATGTCGACCTTGATCGGACGGTCGTCGTAACCCCCATCTACGTAAATCGCCGCACCGGTCTCGGCGATACCGCCGGACGCGGGGATGTCCGTGGGATCCTTTTCTCCCTTGGCATGGATGGCGCTATTTCCGCTCACGACGAGCGTACCGCCCTTGATACCGATACCCGTACCAGCGGTGATCTGCGTGTCGTGCACGGTAAGGGTGCTGTCGGCGGCCGGGAAATAGATACCCATCACGTCGTCGGGCACGGTAAGCGTGCACCCGTCGAGCGTAACGGCGTTCTTCGTATTGAGGCCGTAGACCTGGATTCCCGCACCGCCGCTCTTCTGCATCGTGAGATTGACGCCCTTGAGCGAAAGGCTGGCGTTATCCATCCCGTTCGGGGCGGCAACCATGACGATGGTCGCGTTCTCCGACGAGGGGGTCGACACGATGTTTCCGTTCGTGATGGTGAGGTTCGCATTCGAGCCAGCGAGGCTCACCACCGCATCCGCATCCGAGGTGACCGTGTGGCCGTTCAAGTCGATCGTGGCGGTGATGCCATCCGCAGAGATCTGCCCGGTCACGTCCTCATACAGTGTCAGCGCATCGCCATCGGAAAGGGCGCCGAGCGCCGTCGAGGCGAGCTGGTAATACTCGACGCTTCCATCGCTCTTCACGATCTTCGCCCCGGCACCTGCTTCGGAATCGAGCGCCGTGACGTACCAAGCCCCATCGCGCTCGACGCACTGCTGGTTCGCGGGAAGAACCGAGGCGATGTCGCTCCCAAACTGGCTGGTGAGCATCGCCCCATCCGGAAGCTCGCCGGTCACGCCTTGTACGGTTCCCCCGACCAGATCGAAACTCTGAGCACTAGAGACTGCCACGATAGAGCCCTCGATGATCGGCTGATCATATTCACCGGCACTGCCTACCGCCAGGCTCGGCGAGCCGCCCGCCATCTCGATTGCGCTGTATTTGTCCGAGGTCGCCTTGAGCGATCCACCCATGATCGCTGCTGAGCTCGCATATTGCATTTGAACCGGGCGCGGTGCCTCGATCGTGCCACCTGTCATGACTAACGACGCGCCCGCAGCCGTCACGCTTACCGCCGTAATGCGATCGCTCGTGATGGTACCGCTCTCGACAACGAGTTTCGCCGACTTACTGCCGGTCATATCGATCATCGCTGTCGCGCAGTTCACACCTGCGATCACGCCGCTCTGATCCTCCGACGAGTCGGTGATGGTCAAGGTGCCGCGGAGCATGATTTTCTTTGTATTTGAAATCTCCAGCCTGTGACCTGCGAGATCGAGGCGCACATTCTGACCTGATGCAATCGATGTGTTGCTCGCATTGATTGCTGCATCACCGATGAGGGTAATGGTCGTCTCCTCACCCGATGTGGGTACGGCCGCCACTGCATCAGCAAACGAGCCATATGTCTGATCGCCAATCTGCGCCACGGCGCCCGCCTCCGCCGCATACGCCATGCGCGGTGCGATCACGGCAAGCGCTGCGACGAGCGCTGCCATCGCGACAAGCAGCGAACGGTGAACCCACCGACCCATTCGACCCATAGCCCCTCCTTTACCGCTCAACATCGTCTTGATTCAAATTATATGCTCCCCCCTGTCAAATTAGTATGGACATTCGCGAGGCAAAAAAGAGCCCGCCTCCCTTCCGGGAGGCGGGCTCGCACTCAGCGTGATAAAAAGGTGTCTGACACCAATTTATCAGTTATTCCTCGGAGTCACCCTCGTCCGCGGCGTCATCCGAGTCCACGAGCTGGTTCAGCAGCTCGTCGAGCGAGGCCATGTCCTCGTTGATCACGCCCGGAGTGCTGCTCGCGGAAGCGTCCGCGGGCGCGCCGATCATCTCCTCGTCGGAGTCGAAGTGATGGCGCGGGGCGCTCGTGCCCAGCAGGATATCGTCCGGGCCGTCCGGGCTGAAGACCATCTGCAGGAGCTGCGACAGGTCCTCCTCATCCGCGACGTCCTCGTTGCTGTCGAGGATGAAGAGCAGGTTGTGCTTCTCCAGGCCGTCGCGCAGCTCCTCGATCGCCTTGGCGCCGATGCCGTCGATGCGCAGCAGGTCCTCCTCGCTCTTGCCCACGAGGTCGCCCACGGTCTCGATGCCCACCTCGCTGAACTTGTTCGTCCAGCGCTGCGAGACGCCCAGGTCGTCGAAAAGGTAGAGCTTCGCGTCCTCGGAGGAGATGGTGCGGCCGTTGCGGGTGAACGAGCCGTCCGCGCCGCCGAAGTCGTCGTAGCCCGCCCAGTCCGACTGCAGCGGGAGCTGCTCGTCGAGCTCCTTGAGCTCCTCGGGCGCCCAGTCGGGCAGCACCTTGGCCTGCGGCGACGTGGGACCGTCCACCGCGACGTAGCCCTCGGGCGTACGGTAGGTGAGCGTCGCATTCGCGTACGGCTTGAGGCCGGTGCCCGCGGGGATCTTCTTGCCCACGATGACGTTGGACTTGAGGTCGAGCAGGTGGTCGACCTTGCCCTCGATCGCGGCCTGCGTGAGCACGCCGGCCGTGCGGATGAACGAGGCGGAGCTGAGCCAGGAATCGATGTTCGAAGCGACCTTGAGCGTACCCAGGATCACCGGCTCGGCCACGGGCGGCACGCCGCCCACGCGGGCCACGCGCTCGACCTCGTCGGCGAACTCGTAGCGGTCCACGTACTCGCCGAGCAGGTACTTCGAGTCGCCGGGGTTCGTGACGGCCACGCGGCGCAGCATCTGGCGCGCGAGCACCTCGATGTGCTTGTCGTTCAGGTCGACGCCCTGGGAGGTGTAGACCTCCTTCACGTTCTGCACGAAGACGTGCATCGTGGACTCGATGTCGGTGAGGCGGCGGAGGTTGCGGAAGTTCACGAAGCCGCGCGTGATCTGGTCGCCGGCGCGCACCTCGTGGTCGTAGCTCTCACCCGCGCCGAAGCCGGGCATGAAGCGCACGCCGGAGGTGATCTCCTTGCGGTCGATGACGCGCGTGGGGTCGTCGACGTCCGTGATGGTGATCACGTACTTCGAGCCCTCCGTGCGGATCGAGAGCATGCCCGAGTGCGAGGCGAGCTCCGCCTCGCGGCCGAGGATCTTCTCGTTGACGTTGCCGACGATGTCGAACATGCGCGAGACGGTCGGGAGACCCTGCGTGATGTCCTCGACGCCCGCGACGCCGCCGGAGTGGATGGTACGCATCGTGAGCTGCGTGCCGGGCTCGCCGATGGACTGCGCGGCGATGATGCCCACCGCGGTGCCGATGGCGACGGGGCGACGGGTGGAGAGGTCCCAGCCGTAGCACTTCTGGCACACGCCGTACTTGGAGCGGCAGGTGAGCAGCGCGCGCAGCTTCACCGAGGTGAGGCCGGCGTCGAGCATCTTCTGCAGGTCGGCGGCGCTCTCGATGTAGGCGTCCTTGTGGAAGAGCACGGCTCCGTCGGGCGCCACGACGTCCTCCACGAAGCAGCGGCCCACGAGGTCGGTGTTGAGCTGCGGCTCGTCGCCCTCGTTCTGGGTGATGGCGAGCTGGTAGGTCACGCCCTCGGTCGTGCCGCAGTCCTCCTCGCGCACGATGACGTCCTGCGCCACGTCGACGAGGCGGCGGGTGAGGTAACCGGAGTCGGAGGTGTGCGACGCGGTGTCGACGAGGCCCTTACGGGCGCCGTAGGTCGAGATGAAGTACTCGAGCGGCAGCAGGCCCTCGCGGAAGTTCGCCTTGATGGGGAGGTCGATCGTGTCGCCGGACATGTCGGCCATGAGGCCGCGCATGCCGCCGAGCTGGCGCAGCTGGGTCTTGGAACCACGGGCGCCCGAGTCGGCCATCATGTAGAGCGGGTTCTCCTCGTCGAACATGTCAAGCATGAGCTGCGACACCTTGTCGGTCGCCGCCGTCCAGGCGTTGACGACCTCATTGTGGCGCTCCTGCTCGGTGACGTAGCCCTCCTCGAAGTTGGCGTTGATCTGGTCGACGTCGGCCTGGGTCTTCGCGAGGATCTCCGGCTTCTCGTCCGGGATGAGCGCGTCCCACACGGAGAGCGTGAGGCCGGCGCGCGTGGCGTAGTGGAAGCCGGTGTACTTGATGTTGTCGAGGATCTCGGCGACCTTGGCCTGCTCGTAGCGGTCGCAGCAGTCGCTCGTGAGGCGGCTCACGTCGCCCTTGACCATCTTGTAGTTGATGAACTCGTAGTCGTGCGGCAGGCACTGGCGGTTGAAGATGATGCGGCCGATGGTCGTCTCGAAGCGCGCGGTCTTGGAACCGGTCACGTCGAGGTCGAGGTACTCGCCGCCGTTGTTCACGCGGAACGTGAGCGTGCCGTCCTCGTTCACCACGTTGGCGTCGGCCGCGCTCACGCGCACCTGGATCTTGGCCTGGAGGTCGATCTCGGCGCGGGCGTCGTAGGCGTTGAGGGCGTCATCGAAGCTCGCGAAGACGTGACCCTCGCCGGTGAGGCCGTCGCGCTCCTGCGTGAGGTAGTACACGCCGATGATCATGTCCTGGCGCGGGGTGTTCACGGGCTTGCCGGACGCCGGCGAGCGCAGGTTGTTCGAGGAGAGCATGAGCACGCGCGCCTCGGCCTGGGCCTGGTAGGACAGCGGCACGTGCACCGACATCTGGTCGCCGTCGAAGTCCGCGTTGAAGGGCTCGCAGACGAGCGGGTGCAGGTGGATGGCCTTGCCCTCGACGAGCACGGGCTCGAACGCCTGGATGGAGAGGCGGTGCAGGGTAGGTGCACGGTTGAGCAGCACGAGGCGGCCGTCGATGACCTCCTCGAGGATGTCCCACACGAAGCTCGCGTTGCGCTCGATGGCGCGCTTGGCGCCCTTGATGTTCTCCACCTTGCCGAGCTCCACGAGGCGCTTCATCACGAAGGGCTTGAAGAGCTCGAGCGCCATGGTCTTGGGCAGGCCGCACTGGTGCAGCTTGAGCTTCGGGTCGGTGACGATGACCGAACGGCCGGAGTAGTCCACGCGCTTACCGAGCAGGTTCTGGCGGAAGCGGCCCTGCTTGCCCTTGAGGGCCTCGGCGAGCGACTTGAGCGGGCGGCCGCCGCGGCCGGACACCGGGCGCCCACGGCGACCGTTGTCGAAGAGGGCGTCCACGGCCTCCTGCAGCATGCGCTTCTCGTTGTTCACGATGATCGCGGGCGCGTCGAGGTCGAGCAGGCGCTTCAGGCGGTTGTTGCGGTTGATGACGCGACGGTACAGGTCGTTCAGGTCGGACGCGGCGAAGCGGCCACCGTCGAGCTGCACCATGGGGCGCAGATCCGGCGGGATCACGGGGATCACGTCGAGGATCATGTCCGCGGGATCGTTGCCGCCCTTCAGGAAGGCGTCGACGATCACGAGGCGCTTCACGGCCTTGTCGCGCTTCTGCTTCTGGCCGTCCTCATCGGCGATGATGGCCTTGAGCTGCTCGGCCTCGGCCTCGAGGTCGACGGCGCGCAGCAGCTCGCGGACGGCCTCGGCGCCCATGTCGCCCGAGAAGTACATGCTGTAGTAGCGCTTCATCTCGCGGAAGAGCGGCTCGTCGGAGATGAGCTCGCGCTCGGTGAGCTTCATGAAGGCCTCGAAGGCGTCCGTGCGGAGCTGCTTCTCGTCCTTCGTCTCCTCCTCGATGTCGATGATGCCGGCGGCGATCTCCTCCTGCGTGAGAGGCTCCTCGTCGCTGAACTCATCGAAGTTCTCGGGGTTGCCCTGCTCCTTCAGGCTCTCGATCTGGCGGGCGCACTCGGCGTCGAGCTCCTCGAGGTCAGCGGCGAGCTCCTCGCGCAGGTCATCGGCGTCGGCCTCGCGGGCCTCGTAGTCGACGTGCGTGATGATGTAGCTCGCGAAGTAGAGGACCTTCTCCAGATCCTTCGTCTTGAGGTCGAGCAGGCGGCTCATGGGCGAGATCGACGCGCTCTTGAAGAACCAGATGTGGCTCACGGGAGCGGCGAGCTCGATGTGGCCCATGCGCTCGCGGCGCACCTTGGAGGTGGTCACCTCCACGCCGCAGCGCTCGCAGGTGATGCCCTTGAAGCGGATGCCCTTGTACTTGCCGCAAGCGCACTCCCAGTCCTTCGCGGGACCGAAGATCTTCTCGCAGAACAGGCCGTCCTTCTCGGGCTTGAGGGTACGGTAGTTGATGGTCTCGGGCTTCTTGACCTCGCCATGGGACCACGAGCGGATCTGCTCGGCGCTGGCAAGCGAGATCTTCACCGCATCGAAATCGGTAGCTTCGAAATCTGCCACAGTCACTTACTCCTTATCTGCGGTCGCGGCGGCAAAGTCGTCGATGAGCGAGTCCACGGCGTCGAGCGCGTCGTCGTCGAGCTCGGGGACGTCGCTGAACGGGTCGAAGGCGTCCTGCTCGGCGTCCTCGTCCGCCTGCTCGGCGGCCGCGGGCTCCGCCTCGTGGAGCGGCTCGATGTCGAGCGCGAGCGAGCGGATCTCCTTCACGAGCACCTTGAAGGACTCGGGCAGGCCGGCCTGCGGGATGTTCTCGCCCTTCACGATGGACTCGTAGGCCTTCACGCGGCCGACGGTATCGTCGGACTTGACGGTGAGGATCTCCTGCAGCACGTTGGCGGCGCCGTACGCGTAGAGCGCCCACACTTCCATCTCACCGAAGCGCTGGCCGCCGAACTGCGCCTTGCCGCCGAGCGGCTGCTGGGTGACGAGGCTGTAGGGGCCGGTCGAGCGCGCATGGATCTTGTCGTCGACCATGTGGCCGAGCTTCAGGATGTAGGACGTGCCCACGGTGATGGGCTCGCGGAACTCCTCGCCGGAGCGGCCGTCGTAGAGCGTGGTCTTGCCGGAGGCGTCGAGCTGCGTCACGAACTCGGGACGCATGTGCTCGCCGTAGCGCTCCTTCGCCAGATTCACGAGGTTCTTGTTGGCACGGCGGATGACCTCGGCGATCTCGTCCTCCTTAGCGCCGTCGAAGACGGGCGTGGAGACGAACACCGGGCCGGGCACGTACTTGTCGGAGTCGGCGTCGTCCGGATCCCAGCCGGAGGCGGCGGCCCAGCCGAGGTGGCACTCGAGCAGCTGGCCCACGTTCATACGCGAAGGCACGCCGAGCGGGTTCAGGATGACGTCCACCGGGGTGCCGTCGGCCATGTAGGGCATGTCCTCGATCGGGAGGATCTCGGAGATGACGCCCTTGTTGCCGTGGCGGCCGGCGATCTTGTCGCCCTGCTGGATCTTGCGGCGCTGCGCCACGTAGACGCGCACCTGCTCGTTCACGCCGGGCGCGAGGTCGTCGTCGGCGTCGCGGCTGAAGCGCACGACGTCGATGACGCGGCCGTAGGCGCCGTGGGGCATCTTGAGCGAGGTGTCGCGCACGTCGTGGGCCTTCGCGCCGAAGATGGCCTTGAGCAGGCGCTCCTCGGCGGTCTGGGTGCTCTCGCCCTTGGGCGTAACCTTGCCGACGAGGATGTCGCCGGGGCCGACCTCGGCGCCGATGCGGATGATGCCGTCCTCGTCGAGGTTCGCGAGCATGTCCTCCGAGAGGTTCGGCACCTCGCGGGTGATCTCCTCGGGGCCGAGCTTCGTGTCGCGCGCGTCGATCTCGTGGCGCGAGATGCTGATCGTGGTGAGCAGGTCCTCGGAGACCACGCGCTCGGAGACCACGATGGCGTCCTCGTAGTTGTAGCCTTCCCAGCTCATGTAGGCCACGGTGAGGTTCTGGCCGAGAGCGAGCTCGCCGTGGTCGGTGGACGGGCCGTCGGCGATGGGGTCGCCGGCGTGCACCTCGTCGCCCACGCTCACGAGCGGGCGGTGGTTGATGCAGGTGGACTGGTTGGAGCGCTGGTACTTCGGCAGCTTGTACTCGTCCATGCCCTCGGAGCTCTTCACGATGATCTTCGAGGCGTCGGCGAAGATGACCTCGCCGTCGTGGCGGGCGAGCGTGACCTCACCGGAGTCGAGCGCGGCGCGCAGCTCCATGCCCGTGCCCACGTACGGGGCGACCGGGTGGATGAGCGGCACGGCCTGGCGCTGCATGTTCGCGCCCATGAGGGTACGCTTGGCGTCGTCGTGCTCGAGGAACGGGATGAGCGTGGCGGCGACCGAGATCATCTGGCGCGGGCTCACGTCCATGTAGTCCACGGCGTCAACGGGCACGTCGGCCGGCGCGCCGAACGAGCCGTCGAAGTCGCGCGTGCGGGCGACGATGGTGTGCGGGCGCACGAGGTTGCCCTCGGCGTCGGTGGTCACGAACTCGTTCGTCTTGGGGTCGATGGGCGTGTTCGCCGGCGCGATGATGTGGTCCTCTTCCTCATCGGCAGTCATCCAGTCGATGATGTCGGTGACCTTGCCGTTCTCCACGCGGCGGTACGGCGCCTCGATGAAGCCGTACTCGTTCACGCGCGCATAGAGGGCCAGTCGGCCGATGAGGCCGATGTTGGGGCCTTCGGGCGTCTCGATGGGGCACATGCGCGAGTAGTGCGAGTTGTGAACGTCGCGCACCGCGGTGGGGACGTTCGTGCGGCGGCTCGAGCCCGACTTGTGGCCGGCAAGGCCGCCGGGGCCGAGCGCGGAGAGCGTGCGCTTGTGCGACAGGCCGGTGAGCGGGTTCGACTGGTCCATGAACTGCGAGAGCTGGCTCGAGCCGAAGAACTCCTTGATGGCGGCCACGATCGGGCGGATGTTGATGAGCACCTGCGGGGTGATCTCGTCGACATCGTGCGAGCTCATGCGCTCGCGCACCACGCGCTCCATACGGCTCATGCCGATGCGGAACTGGTTGGCGACGAGCTCGCCCACGGTGCGGACGCGGCGGTTGCCGAAGTGGTCGATGTCGTCGGTCTTGAACCCGGGCTCGCCCGCGGCGAGGGCCAGCAGGTAGCGGAGGGTGGCGATGATGTCCTCGTCGGTGAGCACACGCACGTCCTCGCCGGTGGTGAGGCCGAGCTTCTTGTTCACCTTGTAGCGGCCCACGCGCGCCAGGTCGTAGCGCTGCGGGTTGAAGAGCAGGCCCTCGAGGTGCGAGCGGGCGGCCTCGACCGTGGGCGGCTCGCCCGGGCGCAGGCGTCGGTAGGTCTCGATGAGGGCGTCCTCGCGGGTGAGGGCGGTGTCGCGCTCGAGGGAGCGGAGCACCACGTCGGAGTCGCCGAGGAGCTCGATGATCTCGTCATTCGTGACGGCGATGCCGAGGGCGCGCAGGAGCATGGTCGCGGACTGCTTGCGCTTGCGGTCGATGGAGACCACGAGCTGGCTGCGCTTATCGACCTCGAACTCGAGCCAGGCGCCGCGCGCGGGGATGACCTGCGCCTTGAACACGCGGTTCTCGCCGTCCATCTCGGTGGAGTAGTACACGCCGGGCGAGCGGACGAGCTGGGAGACGACGATGCGCTCCGTACCGTTGATGATGAAGGTGCCCTGCTCGGTCATCATGGGGAAGTCGCCCATGAAGACGCGCTGCTCCTTGATCTCGCCGGTCTCCTTGTTCGTAAGACGGACGAGCGTGAAGAGCGAGGCCTGGTAGGTCATGTCCTTCTCGCGGCACTCGTCGACCGTGTAGGCGGGGTCGTTGAACTGGTGGTCGCCGAAGGTGACCTCGAGAACGTGGTTCTGGCTCTGGATGGGGCTCGACTCCTGGAACGCCTCGCGCAGGCCCTCGTCCATGAAGCGCTGGAAGGATTCCTTCTGCACGGAGATGAGGTTGGGCAGCTCGAGAGCCGTCGGGATCTTCCCGAAGTTGAGGCGCGTGCGCTCGGTGCGCGGGACCCCGTGTGATGCGGTTGCGTGTGGCAAGCTCTTTCCTCCTCGCAAGAACGGCTGGGTACGCCCGCCCGGTGCCGGCCCGCGAGCCGGGCGGACGCACCGGTGCGGGCGGTATCGGCATGCCTTCGGCAGGGTACCGAATATCGCAGCCTTTAAGTTTACCAATCGCCTACCGTTTAGCAAGAAAATGCTTGACGCGAGGGCGATTCTGGGCTAGGAGAAAATCTTCTTGCCGAATGCGCTGGTAGAAGGCTTGTTACGAACATATGTTCATGTAATTTGGATGAACGACCCCGATGATAAAATCCGGACAGGCTGGTTTTTATCATTCAACTCTCTCCCGCCTGGCTCTCAGCTATCTCCCAAAAAATGCAGATGCGGGAGATAAGGCGGCGCGGCGGGGCGCTTATCTCCCGGAATATGCGAATTCGGGAGATACGGCAGCGCCCCAGAGAGGCCTAGGGGGATGCGGCCGCGCCCCTACCCCCGCCTGAGCCCGCCGCGGGCGTCCACGGCCTCCCAGAAGCCGGCGGAGAAGCGCGGGTCGGAGGCGGCCATGAGGGCGTTGGTGGCCATCCAGCCCGAGGGCGTGCCCGTGTCGAAGCCGCTGAGCGGGTCGATCACGACGGCGTACATGGCCTCGCGGTCGAGCGAGCGCGCCATGGCGTCGGTGAGCTGCACCTCGCCGCCGGCGCCCGGGCGCTGGTCGGCGAGCAGGTCCATGACGAGGGGGCTCAGCAGGTAGCGCCCGACGATGTAGAGGTTCGAGGGCGCCTCCTCGGGCTCCGGCTTCTCGACGAGCCCGGAGACGCGCCACACCGCGCCCGGCTCGAGGTCGCCCGCGCCCCCCGCGCCCGGCAGCGACCCCGCCCGCTCGCCGGCGACGACGCCGTAGCGCGAGACCTC
>CAPI01000058.1 GCA_000333815.1 [Collinsella] massiliensis | reverse complement strand
GCTCTCCCGACGCGCTGCCGGCCACGGTCTCCTCCGCCATCCTAGATCATCCCCTTGATCTGCTGGAGCACCTTCTTGCCATCCATCATGCCGTAGGCCATCATGTCGATAGCGTCCACCGGCTTGTCCGGCGCCGCGGCGCGAACCTTGTCCAACATGAACCGGATCTGCGGCCCCACGAGCACCACATCCGCCCAGTCGAGCTTGTCGTTCATCATCGCCATGGCAACCGCCTGCGTCTCGAGCTCCATGCCCTCCGCGGCAGCTGCCTCCTCGATCTTCTTGCACATGCTCGCTGTCGAAGCTCCCATCGAGCAGATCAGCAACACGTTCATGATTCCCTCTCTCCCTCTTTCAGCTTCCAAAGCCTCTGAACGATTCCCTCCACGATGATCAGGCAATTGACCACGAAATAATCCGCACCCTCGACGCCGTAGCCGTGACGTCGCTCGACCACGATCCTGTGCCGCGCCCGTTGGCAGAGCGTGCTTCCCGCGTTCGCGGAGAGCACGATGTCCTCGATGCCCTTTTTCTGGCAGCGCTCTTGGATGAACAAGAGGTCGGTGGTCTCGCCGCTCTCGCTCACGAAAACCATGAGCACCGGGTCGTCGTCCCTGAAATCGAGCGGGCTTTTCTCGGTTGCGAACATGCCGAGCTCCTGGAGGCGCTGGCAGAAGTACCCGGCCACATACCCTGAATAACCAGTTCCCACGATGTTCACCCGAGCGTAGGTTCCCGAAGAAAGCGCATCAATCAAAACGCACGCCTGTTGGAACGAATCGTCGGTGGCGAACACGCGCGCGGCGCCCGTATCTGCCGCCCCGCCCGAGCGCGTGCGATCCGCGCGCATCTCGTAAAGCATGGCCGAAAAGCCGGGGTATCCGAGCTTCTTCGCAAGCCGCATCACGCTCGTCGTCGAGGTGTAGGCATCTGCCGCGACGGCGCGGATGGGAATCTTTTCCTCCCCGTCATCGATCCGATGCTTGATCGCGCGCAGGATGCCCATCTCTATCGAGCTCAGGCTGTTCCAGCGCTCCATCGCGTCGATGTCCATCGCCTTCACCTCCCTGCACACGTTCGACCAGCACGACACGGGTGCCACCCACGAAATCATGGATCATGCGCCGCTGCGCGGTGAGCACCATGAGTCCCACGGATACCGCGCCAATCACGATACCAGCCCACACGATACCCTGCACAACGTCGCGCGGCACCCAGAGGAGCAGTACGTTTCGCAGATAGTTACTGAGCGGCGAGAAGCATCCTTCAATCACGACGATGCCCAACAGCTCACGCCGCAGGAAGCAGGCGAGCGTCGCATCGCCGCCCGAAGCGCGTTCCACGCGCAGACGCAGCAGGCGCTTGCCGAGCGTCTGCCCCTTGAGCGCGTAGCGCGGAAGCACGCAGAAATAGAGCGCGTCGAGCACCGCGAGGACGCAGAAGAGCGCAAGCCGGAGGCCGCCGTCGAACGCGGTGAGCGGCACCATGCCCGCGAACACCACACCCAAAAGCTGGTACGCCGCGATAACGAGCACGAGGTTCATCGCAAACGAGATGAGATACCAGTCGATGGCGTATGCCACCAGCCTGCGCACGAACATACCGAGCCCGCCCTACTACGCGCTCGCCTCGGCGGATACCTGCTCGCCGAGCTCTTCCTTGGTGTACTCGCGATCAAGCACCTTGATGAACGGCCAGTAGATCACGCCCGAGATGATGAGGTTCACGATCTGCAGCGCTCCGCCGCGCCAGTCGCCGCACATCATCCAACCGCTGATGGGCGCAGGCAGCGTCCACGGTACCGGTACGCCGATGGGCGTGGGCACGATCCCCGTCGACATGGCACCGAAGGCAACGAGCACGCACACGAGCGGTGCCACGATGAACGGGATGAGCATCATGGGGTTCATGACGATGGGCAGGCCGAAGATGACCGGCTCGTTCACATTGAAGATGCCCGGGATGATGGCGCCCTTGCCCACGGTCTTGAGGCGCTGCGACTTGCACATGAAGGCCATCTCGATGCACAGCGGCAGCGTGATGCCGGAACCCGTGAGGTACATGATCATGTTGGAGAAGTCGATCGTAGCGATGTAGGGACGCACGGCAAGAGCATCCTCAAGGTACACCTGCCAGTTTGCGTCACGCGCGGCGTACCAGAGCGGCTCCATGACGGAAGCGACTACGTTGGTTCCGTGGATGCCGAAGAACCAGAGCACGGAGTTGATGAACTCAGCGATGAGCGTTCCCACGAGCGACGTGCCCAAGCCGGTGAGCGGCGCTTGGAGCAGACCGTAGATCATGCTAGAGGCGGTCTCGTACGGGGTGAGCTGGATGAGGTAGCGCACCACGAGCCACAGCACGGCGCAAAGCACGGCAGGGATGAGCGCTGCGAACTGCGAGGACACGAACTCCGGCACGGAAGCCGGCATCTTGATGGTGATCTTGCGCTTGATGCAGAACGAGTAGATCTCGACCGAAACAAGCGCCACGATGATGCTCAGGAAGAGCGTCGTCGCGCCGAACTCGCTCTGCGAGATCATGCCGTTCTCATCGGCATGGATGAGCAGGAAGAAGCTCATGAGCGAGATGGCCACGCCGGGCATAGGGGTCACGTCGTTACGACGTCCGAGCTCATAGGACATGCCACACATGGCAACGAGGCTCAGAAGACCGATGCTCGCGGGGTTGAGCACGCTCCAGTTCCACTCAGCCCAAACTTCCTCACCCACGAGGTTCGCCATGAACGTCTGGAACGCATCGATCGGGAAGTCGCTGATGATGCAGGCGAACGCACCCACGAGCAGCAGCGGGATGCTAAGCATCATGCCGTACTGAATCGATGCGAGGTATTTGTTTTCCTGGAAGAACACAGCAGCAGGGTAAATGCGTTTCTCCAGCCAATTGGTTAGCTTATCCATCTCTCGTTCCCCCTCCTCTAACTAATGGAACTCGGGCCACTCGGAGCCGTTGGCGGCCTTGAAGTCGGCGATGATCTTCTTGGCCACGTCCGCGTCGCGCACGAGACGGTTCTCGGTGAACGCCTGCAGAAGCTTCATATCGCTATGCTCGAAAATGGCGTCCACGAGCAGCTTTTCGCACGCATATTGGTTCTCGAGCAGACCCTTTTCGAACGCCGGGACCTCGCCCACCTGGAGCGGCATGAGTTCCTGCGCCCCCGCGAGGCACGTGACCTCGAGCATCATGCCCGGATCGAGATTCGGGCAGATACCCTTGTTCTCGGTCATGACGAGCGTGGGTTCGTGCGCGTTGTTGATGATGGAGATCACGAGCTCCACGAGATACGCGGCATGCACATCGTTCGCGGCGTATACGGTCTCGACGCCAAGGTCGCGGATGCTCGCGCGCTTCTGGGCGATCTTGTCCGTGAGGTCATACTCCGTGCCGATCATATGACCGAGCTCCGCGACCTTGCGGCACAGGCCGAATACCTCGTGCTCGCGGCCTTCGACCACCTCGTCGTAGCGGGTATGGTCGATGCTGTAGTGCCCGTACGTGCGATCCGGGTACAGGTAATACAGGTTGTACGTGTTCGGCAGCGAGTAGGGGAAGTCGCGGATCATCTCCAGGTGGTCGAGGAACGTGATGGGCCAGTGGTCCGTGGGCCCGGTGATGCGCGCCTTGAACTGCGCATGGATCTCATCGTAGTGCCCCAGGATATAGTCCATGAGCTCGGGCAGGACGTCCTCGCCGGTCTTGCGGTCGAGCAGGCGCGTGAACCAACCGAAATGGTTGAGCCCGAAATACACCGGCCAGATGTCCGAGCGCTTCTTGCCGATGAACGGCAGGTAGTGGTTGAGCACATCGGGCGGCATGTCGCAGATGTTCACGAGACGGGTATCGCCGGGGAACGCGCGCTTCGTTGCCTCAGCCACGATCGCCGCAGGGTTCGCATAGTTGATGATCCACGCATCCGGCGAGTAACGGCGGATATCCTTCACGAGTTGAATCATGGCCGGCACGCTGCGGATACCGTAGGCAAGCCCGCCCGGCCCGCATGTCTCCTGACCGATGCGCCCATACTTGTAGGGAATCTTCTCGTCGGCGTTGCGCAGCCCCATGCCGCCCGCGCGAATCTGCACGAGCGCGAAATCGATATCCTCGAACGCTTCGGCCGGGTCGGTGGTATACGAGAACTCAAGGCCCTCGTAGTAGTCGCGGAACATGACCTCGCCGAACTTGCCCACGATCTCCTGGCGCTCGGCGTCGATGTCGTAGAGCTTCACCTTGCGCAGCGGGAACGAATCCTGCAGCAGGCAGAGCAGCTCGATCATATCGGGCGTATATGTGCTCCCGCCGCCGCAGATCACAACCGAATAGCGCTTCATTGGCACCTCCTCAGGGCGCTGCTTGCGCAGCACCAGCCCATCCTCAATTGGAGGCCTCCCTACGATACCGGTATGCGGTCAATCATATCGATAGCTGCGGCACCGCCGAAGGAGATGAATGAAATGGGGATGTGATTCAAAATTTGTAACCTGTTACGCCCTGAGGAAACGCGCGGAGCCGCTGCGCCCGAAGGGAGCAGTAGTCACCAGGGCTATGCGGCGTGGGGCGCACGATGACGGGCTTCGCGCGCGATGAATCCACGGAACTATGATTATTCGCATCTCGCAAGAAGAAATCGGGCGGCGCGCCCAAACCGAAGCGCGCCGCCCGACACAAAGTTCAACGATCGCCACCCTACTCCGCGAGCTCCATCCCCCGGAAGCGGATACCGCACGAGGTGAGGATGCGCTTGGAGATGAGGTTGCCCTCCGTGCCGTCGTACTTGTCGCTCAGGTACACGACCTCGCCGATGCCCACCTGCGCCAGGATCTTGGCGCACTCGTTGCAGGGGAAGAGCGTCACGTAGACGGTCGCGCCGCTCATGTCCTTGAGCGAGCCGCGGTAGTTGAGCACGGCGTTCGCCTCGGCATGCACCACGTAGCTGTGCTTGTCGGCGAGCGGGTCGTCGCTCACGCCCCAGGGGAAGTCGTCGTCGTTGAGCGCCGAGGGCGTGCCGTTGTACCCCACGGAGAGGATGCGGTGGTTCGTGTCGGCGATGCACGCCCCCACCTGCGTGTTCGGATCCTTGCTGCGCATGCTCGCGGCCAGCGCCACGCGCATGAAGAACTCGTCCCACGAGATGACGTCGCTGCGCTTCTTGGACATGGGCGCTCCTATCCCCTTGCCGCGATAATGATAAAAACCAGCCTGTCTGGATTTTATCAGCTCTGGCGGTAATGGGCGAAGAAGTCCGCGAGGTCGTCCATGGCCTCGTGCAGCACCTCCATGCGCGGCAGGTACACGATGCGGAAATGATCCGGCGCGCCCCAGTTGAAGCCGCCGCCGCGCGTGATGAGGATGCGCTTCTCGTGCAGCAGGTCGAGCGCGAACTGCTCGTCATCGGTGATGTTGAACTTCTTCACGTCCATCTTCGGGAAGATGTAGAACGCCGCCTTGGGCTTCACCGCGGTGATGCCGTCGATGGCGTTGAGCGCCTCGTACACGTAATTGCGCTGCTCGTACACGCGGCCGCCGGGTGCCACGTAGCCCTTCACGCTCTGGTGCCCGCCGAGCGCCGTCTGCACGATGGACTGCGCCGGCACGTTCGAGCACAGGCGCATGTTCGAGAGCATGTTGATGCCGTAGACGAAATCCGCCATGCAGCGCTTGTTGCCGGAGAGAATCATCCACCCGATGCGGTAGCCGGCGATCATGTGGCTCTTCGAGAGGCCGGAGAACGTCACGCACGGCAGGTCGGGCGCGAGCGAGGCGATGGAGATATGCTCATAGCCGTCCATGCACAGGCGGTCGTAGATCTCGTCCGAAAGGATCATGAGCTGGTGCTTGCGCGCGACCTCGACGATCTGCTCCAGGATCTCGCGCGGGTAGACCGCGCCCGTAGGGTTGTTGGGGTTGATGATGACGATGGCCTTCGTGCGCGCGGTGATCTTCGCCTCCATGTCGGCGATGTCGGGGCACCATTCGGCCTGCTCATCGCAGATGTAGTGTACCGGGACGCCGCCAGCGAGCGTGGCGCAGGCGGTCCAGAGCGGGTAGTCCGGGCTGGGGATGAGGATCTCGTCGCCGTTGTCCAGCAGCGCGTTGAGCGTGAGCTGGATGAGCTCCGAGACGCCGTTGCCCGTGTAGATGCCGTCCATGGAAACGTTCGGCAGCCCCTTGATCTGCGCGTACTGCATGATGGCCTTGCGCGCAGAGAAGAGGCCGCGCGAATCCGAGTAGCCCTCGCAGTCGGGCAGCTGCTGGCGCATGTCGGTCACGACCTCGTCCGGCGTGCGGAAGCCGAAGGGCGCGGGGTTGCCGATGTTCAATTTGAGGATACGCAGGCCCTCGGATTCCATCCGGGCAGCCTCGTCGGCCACGGGACCGCGGACGTCGTAGAGAACGTTGTCGAGCTTGGAGGACTTAGTGAACTGGCGCATGGGGGTGCTCCTTTGGGAAGACGCGGATTGGCGGGGGGACGTGGTGCGGGCGGCCTCAGACCGCGCGGCAGCTCGCGCGTCGGGCGTGGGTGCCGTGGAGGCAGGCACGGGCTCCGGGGCGCCGGCGCGGGCGGACGCGCGCGCGGGCACGGGCGGGGCGCCCTCCCCCGTCGCGAGCCATTCCGGGGTGGTGTCCAACACGGCCGCGAGCAGGCCCATCACCTTGGGACGCGGCATGACCTTGCCGCTCACGTACTGGCTCACCTGGCTTTTTCCGAGCTTGGCGCCGCGCTGTGCCGCCGCCTGGATGAGGTCGGCCTGCTTCATGCCCGCGGCGGCCATCGCCTGGACTAGCCGTTCGGCGAATCCCTGGTCTGCCATCTGACCCCCTTACTGCATGGGCGCATACCCGGCTTCAAGCGCCGCGTGACGAGCGAAACGCGATATTCGTCCGGGTGGCGCTCCCTGAAATTGAACCATCTGAAGGTAAGTTCAATTTCAGGCAGTATAGCACGCCGGGCGCGATAGGAAAGTTCAATTTTCTAGTCACTATTTTGAACTCACAGATGAGGCGCTGAGCCGTTTTGAACCCACGGTCGCCCTACCCAAGCTCGACGGTGTGGAGCGGCTTGTAGCGCGCACCCTCCTGCGTGAGCGTGCTCTTGAAGAGCGTGACGCGTCGCGCCGTCGCGGGCAGGGGAAACGCCAGGCCGGGCAGGGCACCCTCGGGCAAGCGCGCGCGACGCGCGAGCGTGATGTGCGGGCGGAAGGCCTTGCGGTCATACGAGCAGCCGCGCGCATCGAGTTGTGTGCGCACCGCCTCGGCAAGCCCCGTGAGCTCCGGTGTCGGGCGGAGTCCCAACCAGAGCGTCGCGTCGCGCGGGCGCCCGAATGTCCCGAGCCCCTCGGGCGCGAGCTCGACGGGGGCCGCGCCGGCGCACGCCGCATCGAGCGCCGCCATGGCGGCGCGGGCGCCCATCTCGTCCACATCGCCCAGAAACGCGAGCGTCACATGGTAGGTCTCCCGGCGCATGAAGCGCCCCGCCACCGCATTGCTCAGCTGCCGCGCGAGCGATGCGACCTCGTCTTCAAACAGATCCGGCAGCTCAAGGGCAATGAACGTCCGCATGCGCGCCACCTCGCCGTCGTCTTCCCGAAAAACCCTAGAATAAGCGCGGCGCCCCGATGCGCCCAAGGGCATCGGGGCGCCGCGCCCACCAAGCATAGCCGACACGGCCGACCGTCCGCGATCAACACCGCGTTCGAAGCGCTACTCCCGGCCGTCCCAGCAGTAGGTGCACACCTTCGTGGGATCGATGCCGATGGCCTCGAGCATGCCGGGCAGGCTCTGGTAGCCCAGGCTGTCGAAGCCGAGCTTCTCGCAGATGCGCTTGAGCAGGCAGCCGCCGCGCTCGGTGGAGCTGTCGGCGTACTCGTCCAGGTGCTCGTCGCCCGCCGGCCCCTCGAGCTCGCGCACCACGCGGCGCGCGATGAGATCCTGGTCGGACTTGCCGCGCGAGAAGCTCAGGTACTTGCAGCTGTACATGATGGGCGGGCACGCGGAGCGCATGTGCACCTCGGCCGCGCCGGCGCTGTAGAGGAAGTCGACCGTCTTGCCGAGCTGCGTGCCGCGCACGATGGAGTCGTCCACGAAGAGCAGGCGCTTGTCGCGGATGAGCTCCGGCACGGGGATCTGCTTCATCTCGGCGATATGGTCGCGCACCGTCTGGTTCGACGGCATGAACGACCGCGACCACGTGGGCGTGTACTTGATGAACGGCCGCGCGAACGTGGCGCCGCACTCGTTGGCGTACCCGATGGCGTGCGGCAGGCCGGAATCCGGCACGCCCGCCACGTAGTCCACCTCGGGCAGCGTGCCGGCCATCGCCTCGTCGCGCGCCATGATGTGGCCGTTGCGGTAGCGCATGACCTCGACGTTCACGCCCTCGTAGTTGGAATTGGGGTACCCGTAGTACACCCACAGAAACGCGCAGATCTTCATGTCGCCGCTCGCCGGCGCCACGCTCTCGTAGCCCTCGGGCGTGATGCGCACGACCTCGCCGGAGCCGAGCTCGTATTCGTCCTGGTAGCCCAGCTTGTGATAGACGAAGCTCTCGAGCGAGACGCAGTAGCCGTCGCCGTTCACGTCGCGCCCGATGATCACCGGCAGGCGGCCGCGCGGGTCGCGTGCGGCGTAGATGACGCCGTCCTCGGTCATGACGAGCAGCGTGAGCGAGCCCTTGATGGCGCGCTGCGCGTACAGGATGCCCTCGACGAGGTCGTCCTTCTGGTTGATGAGCGCCGCCACGAGCTCGGTGTGGTTCACCGCGCCGGAGCTCATCGCCATGAACTGCGCGCCGCCGCGCTCGAAGTACTCGTCGATGAGCTCGTCGGCGTTGTTGATGGCGCCGACGGTGGTGACGGCGAACGTGCCGTGGTGCGAGCGCACGAGCAGCGGCTGCGGGTCGGTATCGGAGATGCACCCGATGCCGCTCGTGCCGTGGAAGCGCTCGAGGTCCTTGTCGAAGCGCGAGCGGAACGGCGTGTTCTCGATGGAGTGGATCTCCTTGTTGAACCCGCCCGTGCCGTCGCAGAACACCATGCCGGCCCGGCGCGTGCCGAGATGCGAGTGATAGTCGACGCCGAAGAAGACATCGAGAACAACGTCGCGCTTCGAAGCCGCACCAAAGAATCCGCCCATATCTTGCCTTTCTGTCGGCGTCCATCCTGCGTTTTCCGCATGCACCCAGTATAAAGCGAGCGCGTCCCCACGCGGGCGCGAACGCCTAGAACGATGGCATGTTCGCCGCGGGGCGCTCCCGCGCAGACGGACGCGGCCAAAGCGGGTACATACGTGGTGTCGCGAAACCGTGGATCCCACGAAGAAAGGACGCCTATGAACACCCTCGAAGCACTCACCACGCGCCGCAGCTGCAGGAGCTACCTGCCCGACCCCGTGCCCGCCGATCTCATCGACCAGATCCTCGAAGCGGGCACGTTCGCGCCCACCGGCATGGGCCGGCAGTCCCCCATCATCGTCGCCATCACGAACAAGGAGGTGCGCGACGAGCTCTCCCGGCTCAACGCCGCGGTGATGGGCGGCGAGGACGACCCGTTCTACGGCGCGCCGGCGGTGCTCGTGGTGCTCGCGCGCAAGGACGTGGGGACGCACGTCTACGACGGCAGCCTCGTGATGGGCAACATGCTCAACGCCGCCCACGAGCTCGGGCTCGGCAGCTGCTGGATCCATCGCGCGAAGGAGGAGTTCGAGACGGCCGAGGGGCGCGCGATCCTCAGCCGTCTCGGGATCGATGTGGACGAGTACGAGGGCATCGGCAACTGCATCGTGGGCTATGCCGCCGCGCCCGCGCAGGAGGCGGCGCCGCGCAAGGCGGATTACATCTACCGGATCGCATAGGGCGCCACAGGGGCGGGCGGCCAACGGAGCGCGGCCCGCGCTGAGTTCCGCACGGTATGCCGCGCCGCGTGACGCAGAACGCCATGCGGCGCGGTATCATGGTGGCAGCTGCCTACAAAGGAGGAATGCCATGTTCTGCACCAAATGCGGGGCGAAGCTCCCGGACGGCGCGCGCTTCTGCGCCATGTGCGGTGCCCCGGCCACGATGACGGAGACCCCATCGGCCCCGGTAGCCCCGGCAAGCACACCCCAGCCGGCGAGCGCGCCCGGCCCCCAGCCCGTAGCCGCTGCGACGCCCGCTCCCGTAGCTGCGCCCGCCCCCGCACCTGCGCCCGTTACCGCCCCCGTGGCCGCAGCCGCCCCCGCGCCTGTGGCGGTGCCCGGCGTGCAGGCCGCGCCCGTAGCGGCGGGCGGCCTGCTCAATCCCTTCGTGCAGCAGGTCGCGGCGCGCCTGGGAGAGCCCGCGCAGTTCATCCCCGAGCTCCAGACGTACCTCTTCGTCACGAAGCGCTTCTCCGCCGCGCTCGCGAACATCCACCAGTACTTCCTCATCTACGAGAACAACGGTGTGGGCTACAACGAGATGCGCGATTACAGCGCCGCGTGCACGGACTGGGCGCTCCATAACTACGCCGGCGTGCCGCGCGGCCTGCAGAAGGGCGTCGCCATCTACCCCGTGATGCTGCAGCACCCCATGAACCCCGGTGCCATCCAGTTCGTCAAGGAGAAGCCGAAGGCCAAGTTCGCGGCGTTCACCCTGCCCGTGGTCGTCGACCCGGTCGACCGCCAGGTGCAGTTCATGGACACCACGCCCGTTTGGGGCTTCGCCATGTGGGGCGGCGTCAAGAAGGCGGCGTCCGAGGTGCTTTCCTAGCGTCGCGCACGCTGCTGCCGAGCGGTACACCTGCGCGACCGGCAGCAGCCCGAAACGCACCCAACAACATCACAGGCAACGAGGCGTCCCGAAGCGGATGCAGGGAGCTACACGCATGAACATCCTCGTCCTTCCACCCTTCACCGAAGCGCAGTGCCGCGTGCTCGAGGCGGGCGCGCCCGGCTCCGTGTTCACCTACACCTCCCCGGCCGAGGCCACCGACGAGCAGGTCTCCTCGGCCGACGTCATCGTGGGAAACCTCCCGCCCGAGCGGCTCGCGATCGCGCGCAGGGTGCGCCTCCTGCAGCTCAACTCCGCCGGCTACGACGCGTACGCCGCGCCGGGCACCGTGCCGGAGGGCTGCGTGCTCGCGAGCGCCGTCGGCGCGTACGGCCAGGCAGTCGCGGAGCACCTATACGCCATGGTGCTCATGCTCATGAAGCATCTCGACGGGTATCGCGACGACCAGCGCGACCACGCATGGGGCGACCGCGGCGCGGTGACCACGATGGCGGGCGCGCGGGTGCTCGTGCTCGGCGCAGGCGACATCGGGCAGCACTTCGCCCGGCTCGCGCAGGCGCACGGGGCGCGCGTGGCGGGCGTGCGGCGCCATACGGGCGCGGTGCCCGAGGGCTTCGAGCGCATCCACACCATGGATGAGCTGCCCGAGCTGCTGCCCCAAGCGGATGTGATCGCCTCGTTCCTACCGAGCACGCCTGCCACGCGCGGCATCGTGGATAGCGCCTTCCTCGCCCGGTGCAAGCGCGGCGCGTACTTCGCGAACGGCGGCCGGGGCGACCTCGTGGTGCAGGCCGACCTCGCCGAAGCGCTCGGGCGCGGCCAACTCGCTGGCGCGGCGCTCGACGTGACCGTGCCCGAGCCGCTCCCCGCCGACGACCCGCTCTGGGATGCGCCGAACCTGCTCATCACGCCGCACGCCGCCGGCGGGTTTCATCTATACACGGTGCTCGACAACATCGCGCGCATCGCCGCCGAGAACCTCCGTCGTCTCAGCGCGGGCGAGCCTATCATCAACGCTGTGTAGGCACCTGGCGAATGCGCACGGCGGTGCCTGAGGCGACGGTCATGATCATGCCCTCGAACGTCTCGTAGCCCAACGACGCGCCGACGATCGCATTCGCCCCGAGCGCCTCGGCGCGCTGGCCCATCTCCGCGATGCACTCGTTGCGCGCCTGCTGCATCTCGTCCTCGTATCCCGCCGAACGTCCACCGAACATGTTGCGCAGGCCGGCACCGATGTCGCGGAACATGTTGATGCCTGCGACGACCTCGCCCGCAACGATGCCCAGGTACTCCTCGATCTCGTATCCCTCGATGGAATTCGTCGTGGTGATGATCATGACATGTCACCTTTCTCGCATGTCTTGCGCGCGCTCCGGCCCGCGCGCCGCCGCACAGCTCCGCCCCGCACCATCGCCGGTTAGTCGAACCTGCTGATGAATCCCTCGACGGCGGCGAGGCAGGCGTCCGGATGCGTGAGGTTCGCCAGGTGCGGCGCGCCCTGGATGAGCGTCCATTCGCACCCGGGAATGCGGTCGACGAGCTCCTTGATGGTGTAGGGCGTGCCCTCGTCATCCGTACCGGACAGCGCCATGCAGGGCACGCGGATCTGCGATACCTCGTCGCGGATGTCCCAGTCCTTGAGCTTGCCCGTGCACACGAACTCGCTCGCACCCTGCATGACCATGTAGCACTCGCCCGTGCCCTCGTTGGAATCGATCATGATCTGCGGCAGGTCCTTGGCGTAGCAGCCGGTCACGTGGCGCTTGTAGTACTCGTCTGCCGCAGCCGCGGCCGCGGGCGCCTCGTAGTCGCCCGTGCGCTCTGCCTCCTCGAGCGCATCCTGCATCTCCTGCGGGAGGAACGTGATGAGGCGCCGCGCCTCCGAGAGCCACGTATCGATGGAGACCGGCGAGCTGTTGATCACGAACGAGTTCACGCCCGTGTCGTCGCGCAGCATGCAGAGCATCCCGAGCATGCCGCCCCACGAATTGCCGAAGAGGTGGATGTCGTCGAGGCCGAGCGCCTCGCGCACGGCGTAGAACTCGTTCACCCACAGATCGCAGGTGTAGAAGTCATCCTCCTGGTGCGGGATCGCGCTCTTGCCGCAGCCGATCTGGTCGTAGAACACCACCGTGCGTCCATAGCGATCCGCGATGTCGGCATACGTGAGCAGGCAGTTGTGACACGCCCCGGGGCCGCCGTGCAGCATGAGCAGCGGTTTCTTGCCCGGTTGCGGATCGTCTGGCGTGAACGTCTTGCAGTAGGTCTTGAATCCAGCGTAATCCACATACGTCTCGGTGACATGTGCCATGGCAGCTCCTTCCCCGTATGAACAAGTATGAGAAGCGTACCCGCAGGGTGCACGGAACAATCGGGCGAACGCGCTCGGGCGGTGAGCGGTACCGTGCGCACGGCGGGGTGCGCGGTGCCGCAGGTCTCCTGCGGGCGTGAAGCGAGCCCTGCCTACTCGTTCACCTTCGTATGCCCCTGCACGATGACGCCGATGATGGCCAGGATGACCGTTGCGAAGAGCATCGGGCGGGCGAACGCCTCGGAGAAGGGGCCGCCGATGTAGGTCGAGAGCGCGTCGAACGTCGCGAGCGCGTCGCCGGGAACGGCGCAGGCCATCAGCTGCGGGAACGCCAGCATGGCAGCGAGCACGTTCGAGGCGAGGAAGGTCGCGCCCGTGTACGCCGTGCCGATGCGCACGAAGAGGTCGCACCACCGCAACGCGGCAAGCCCCACGAGCACGCCCACCGCGAGCATGATGGCCCACAGGAACGCGACGGCCCCGGGCACGAGCATCCCCGCGAGGAACCCGAGCGCCGCGCCGGCCGCGAAGCCCACGAGGAACACGCCCGCCTTGTAGGCGAACTTGGAGAGCAGCGCGGCCACCAAGCCGAGCGCCGCCGCCACACCGATCGCGACCGAATCGCCGCCCGTCGCGGAGAGCGCGACGTTGAACACGCCGAGGAACACGATCACCCCGAGCATGAGGTAGAACAGGCGCTTTCCCATGAAGCAGGCGAGCGCGCCGGCCGCGATGTTCACCAGCAGGTACAGGATGACGAATTCCACGGCAACGCCCTTCCATCTCAAGCAGCCGAGGCCCTCGGCGCGAATCGATCGGCCTATTGTCGCATGCACCCCGCGTCACGCGGCATGTTGTAGACAATCAACACGATGAAGGCCGGCGGCCGGTCGGCATCAGTCGCTGTTCACGACGCGACGCTCCTCCTCCACGGAGAGCGAGACCTCGTCGAGCTCGACGCCGGCATCCTTAAGCTCGCGGTTCAGTCGCTCGACGCTGGGCTCTCTGCCCGTGCCGGCGATCCTCACGTGCAGCGCCCCGTCCTCAAGGTCGAAGCCCGAGATGCGCCAATCCGTCCCGTCGATCCATTCCGTCACGACGCCCTGCACGGTGCGCAGCTGATCGGCCTCGTGCACCACCGAGAAGCTCGTGGCGGCGAGCGACAGGGTCACGATCACGGCGCCGAGTGCGACCGCCCCATACCACAGGTTCCGCGCCTTGCCCTCGATGACGGAGAACGCGCGCGTGCCCACGCCCGCCGCGAGGTACACCGCGGCGCCCGTGACCTGGATGGCGATGTAGTTCGTGATGAACAGCAGGAAGGCGCCCAGGGCGGAGGCCGTCGACCCCTCGTAGAGCGCGGCGCCCACCACGCAGAGGGGCGGGACGATGGACGCCGAGATGGCGATGCCCGGCACCGCGTCGGGGATGTCGCTGCGGATGGAGGCGAGCGCCGCCACGAAACCGGAGGCGAGCACGATGATCAGGTCGACCAGTCGAGGCGACGTGCGGGCGAGCACCTGGGAGTTCGTGCTCATGTCCACATCGACGGGGATGATCGCCGTGACGCCTATGGCCACGATCACCGCCATGGCCATGCCGAGCACCGTGAGCACGAAGGTGCTGAACGCCTGACGCGGGCGCCCCACGGCGACGGCGAGCGCCGTCCCCAGCATGGGCGACATGAGCGGCGCCACGAGCATCGCGCCGATGATCGTCGTCGCCGAGTCCGCCGCGACGCCGGCGGTGGCGATGACCGCGGAGATGATGAGGCGCAGGAAGAAGGACGAGTACTGGCGCAACGGGTTGTCGACGCGCACGAACGAGGAGCGCTCGGCCTGCTCGAGCACCTTGGGGTCAAGGTCGCCGCCCAACAGCACCTGTCGTATCCGGTTCATATGCCACCACCATCACAGCGATACAACCAGTTCATCTGGATGGTATCAGAACGCATCGGCGCGCATCACGCGTCGGCTTCGCCATCCGTCCCATCGAGCTCGGCCTGCTTCTCGCGCGCCTCCTCGAACGCCGCCTTCATGGTGGGGTTCTTGTACGTGAGCTTGCGGATGGTGAGCCCTTGCGCCTTGTCGTTCGCCAGGCGCAGGTTGCGGTCGCTCGAGAGCAGCGCGTCCTTGATCTTCTGCAGCTGGCCGATCGTCTTGTCGATGCCCTCGATCGCCTCGTTGAACTTGCGGTTCGCACGCTCGAAGTTCGTGGAGAAGCCCGACTGGAACTCCTCGAGCTTCTTCTCGAAGTTCGTGACGTCGACGTTCTGCTGGCGCAGCTCGGCAAGCTCCCGCTTGTAGCCGATCGCCTTCTGCGCCGCGTTGCGCAAAAGCGTGATGAACGGGATGAAGAACTGCGGGCGGATGACGTACATCTTGGGATAGCGGTAGCTCACGTCCACGATGCCCTCGTTATAGAGGTCGCTCTCCGGCTCGAGCAGGCTCACGAGCACCGCGTACTCGCAGCCCTTCTTCCGGCGGTCCGCGTCGAGCTTCGCGAAGAAGTCCTCGTTCTTGTGCTTCGAGGCCGTCGCGTCGTTCTCGTTCTTCATCTCGAACATGATGGAGATGAACTCGGTGCCGTCGTCGGCGTAGTCGCGGAAGATGAAGTCGCCCTTCGTGGCGCGCGCGTCGTCCTCCGTGGCGACCGCCTTGTTGTCCTTCTCGAAGTACGCGTTCGGGAACATGCCCATGCGCACCTTGTTGAACTCGGCCTCGCAGTGCTGCTCGAGCGACTCGCCCACCATCTTGGTGGAGAGGCGCACCTTCATGTCGCGCAGGCGCTCGATCTCCTCGTCACGCAGGCGCACGATCTCGTCGCGCGTCTTGTGCTCCTGCTCGAGCTCGAGGGCGTGCGCCGCCTCGAGCTGCCGGCGCTCGCTCTCGCGCAGCGCCCGCTCGCTGGCGAGCGCGGACCGCGCCTCGTCGCGCTCGCGTTCCACCGCGGCCACGGCACGGGTCGTGGCGAGCTCCGCGTCCTTCTTCTGGCCTTCGAGCTGGGCGCGCAGGTCGTCCGCGGTGCGCTGGAGCTTCGCCTGCTGCTCGGCCGCGTCGGCGCGCGCCTGGGAGAGCTCCTCCTGCAAGCGCTGCTCGGCGAGCGCCCCCGCCCGATCGAGCGCCATCTGCTGCTGGTTCGCCGCCGCCTCGAGCTGCGCTTTGAGCTGCGCTATCTCGGCGTCGCGCGCGGAGATGCCCTCCTGCAGCTCCGCGCGGGCACTCGCCTCCTGGAGCTTGGCCGCCGCCTGCCCCTCCTCGAGCTGGTGCCGGAGCGCGTCGCAGGTGCGCTGCAGCTCCGCGACCTGCTGCTGCGCCGCCTCGCGCGCCTCCGCGGCCGCCTTATCGCTCGCGAGCTCCTGCTCGTGCCGCGCGGCGTCGAGCTGGGCGCGCAGGTCCGCGAGCTGCGTCTCGCGCTCGGAGACCTGCTGGTCGAGCTCGCGCTTCGCCTGCTGCTTGGCGAGCTCCACCGCCTGCTCGCGCTCGTGCGCCATGAGCTCCTCGCGCTCGGCGAGCTGCCGCTTGAACTCCTCGTCGCGCACCTGCCGCACGATGTCGGCATAGCCGCGCTCATCAACCTGGAACACCGTCCCGCACTTGGGGCATTTGATCTCGTTCATCGCAACGCCTCCTTTTGCCTCGACAGGTAGCCTACCGCGCCGCCCGGACAAAAGCGAGATGATAAAAACCAGCCTGTCTGCTTTTTATCATCTAGGCGAGGTAGGCGCGGAGCGCGTCGAGCGTCGCGGCGCCGTCGCGGCGGCCGACCTCGTACACCCGATCGAGCTCGGCGGGGTCCTTGATGGTGATGGGCACCTTCACCGACTCGCTCGGGCGGATCACGAACACCGCGCCCGCGCGCTCGAGCTCCGCGAGCTCATCGAGCTGGGCGTTGTAGCGCTCGTGCCGGTTGGCGAGCAGCTCCACGAGCGCCGGGTAGCGCCGCAGCAGCACGCGAAGCACGGGCATGAGCTCGTTCGGCTCCTTGCGGTACCCCGCCGGCTGGGTGCACACCACCACGCAGCGCTCGTACCCCTGGTCGAGCATCCAGCGGAAGGGGATCGAATCCGCCATGCCGCCGTCGAGGAGCTTCCGCCCCTCGAGCTCGACCGGGCGCGACAGCCCGGGGATCGCGGAGGAGGCGCGCATCCATTCGACATCGACCGTATCGCCCGCGTTCAGGCCATGGTAGACGGCCTCGCCGGTCTCGACGTCCGTCGCGACGCCCGTGAAGCGCATGGGGTTCGCCGCGTACGTGGGCGTATCGAACACGTCGAACTCCCAAGGCAGCCGCCCGAAGGCGAAGTCCCGGCTGAAGAAGTTCCCCGTGGTGATGAGGCTCTTGAGCCCCATGTAGCGCGGGTCGCGGCAGAAGCGCTTGTTGTACCTGAGCGCGCGGCCGACCTGGCGGGACTTGTAGTTGCAGCCGAACGTCGCGCCCGCCGAGACGCCGATCACGTGCGTGGCGGAGATGCCCTGCTCGAGCCAGGTGTCGTAGACGCCCTCGGTATACAGGCCGCGGAAGCCGCCGCCCTCGAATACCACACCCGTCGTGTGTGCCGGCGCACAAAACGGTGGGCGCTCCGCCGCAGGGACGACATCCGAAACCATGTACTCTCCGCCGCTCCGTCCGCGGCGCGCATCACGTACCATCTCTCGCCTCGATTCTTAGGTGAACACCGAGTATAGCGCGAGCCGGGCCGGCCATGGCCGCGCTCCTATCCGCTCCGGGAATCCGAGCCCCTCCCACGCGCCGCGTAACAAGTGGGTTTCGAGCGCGCAGCGATGCCCCGCTCCATGCAAGACGGCGGCATAATGATGCATCACGCACCATCGGCCGGCGCGACCGCAGCTCGCACGGAGCCCCGCCGCACCGACCGGAGAAGAGAAGATAGGAACACCGACATGTCCATGAAATTCAAGCGCCTGCTGCCCATCCCCAAGGAGATCCGCCAGGAGATGCCCCTCTCGGCCGAGACCGCCGCGAAGAAACCGGCGTTCGACGAGCAGGTCGCGGCCATCCTGCGCGGCGAGGACGACCGGCGCCTCGTGATCGTGGGCCCGTGTTCCGCCGACCGCGAGGACTCCGTGCTCGAGTACGTCACGCGCCTCGCCGCGCTCGCCGACCGCGTGCGCGACCGCCTCTTCATCATCCCGCGCGTCTACACCAACAAGCCGCGCACGAAGGGCACCGGCTACAAGGGGCTCCTGCACAACCCCGACCCCGAGGGCCCCTCCGACCTCCTGGGCGGCGTGAAGGCCATCCGCCGCATGCACCTGCGCGTGGCCGAGGAGACCGGCATGTTCACCGCCGACGAGATGCTCTACCCCACCAACTACCAGTACCTCATCGACGTGCTGGGCTACATCGCCGTGGGCGCGCGCTCCGTCGAGAACCAGGAGCACCGCCTCGTGGCGAGCGGCGTCCCCATGCCCGTGGGCATGAAGAACCCCACCGGCGGCTCCACGAGCGTCATGCTCAACTCGATCTACGCGGCGCAGCAGCCCCAGACCTTCCTGTTCCGCAACTGGGAGGTCGAGACCACGGGCAACCCGCTCGCGCACGCGGTGCTGCGCGGCTACATCGGCGATGACGGGCTCAACTACCCCAACTACCACTACGAGTACCTCGAGCGCCTGGCCGAGAAGTACACCGAGGCCGATTTCGCCAACCCCGCGGTGATCGTGGACTGCAACCACGACAACTCCGGCAAGCGCCCGCTCGAGCAGATCCGCATCAGCCACGAGGTCGCCGATTCCATGCGCCGCTCCGACCAGATCCGCAGGCTCGTGCGCGGCTTCATGGTGGAGAGCTACCTCGAGGACGGCAACCAGCCCATCGACGGCGGTGTGTACGGCAAGTCCATCACCGACCCGTGCCTGGGCTGGGAGAAGACCGAGCGCCTCATCCTCGACCTCGCCGAGCGCCTGTAGCGCGGTGGCCGCGCGGCGCTTGGTGCACGTCGCCGCGCGGCGCGAGGCGCCCCATCATATCGACCCGAGATAGCGCGAAGCCCCCGGAACCCTAGGGAACCGGGGGCTTCGCGCGCTATAGGCTTTGACGCCGCTTCGGCGCGACCGGCGCGCGGCGATTCGCTAGCGGTCGAGCGCCTCGCGGCGGGCGCGGCCCGCGAACAGCACGGCGACGAGCACGAGCACGGCATACGCGGCGTTCACCCACACGGGGCCGGAACCGCCCATGACCGAGAGCGCAACCTCGCCCGCGTTCACGATCACCAGCACCGTGCCGAGCACGATGAACGACATGAGGTGCGCCGGGTTGTTCGCCCCCCGCGCGCCGAGGAAGCCCGCGACGAGCTCGAACGCGCCGGCGACGGCCATGACCACGCTCGCCACCTGGATGGGAACGACTCCCTCGTTCGCCGCGGAGCCGATCTCGGGGGCACCCAGGAACGAGGCGATACCCAGGGCGACCGCAGCGATGCCGAGCACCATGAGCACCAGGCAGAGAACCTTCACGATCTTGCAGTTGGTTGACATAGAACCCCTTTCGCCAGGCGGACGGCGTCCACCTTGCAACGCATGAAACGTCTTATGATTATCGGCCAACGGGCGCGTCCGTCAACACGATAAACCATCCGATGACGCCATCGCGCGCGAGCTACGGGCACGCATCCGTCCCGCGCACGTGAATAACGGGTATATACCACTCGATTCTAGCTCTGAGACAAGGGACACACCATGAGCGAACCCACCAAGCACCCGCTACCCGACCTCGACCTACCCGGAAACGACCTCGACCCCAACGTGCCCACGACGCAGGAGCAGCGCAAGCTCCCGCTCATCGTCAAGGTGTACGGTCTGCTCTGCACCCTGAGCGGCCTCATCACCGTCGGGCTGACCGCCCTGCTCATCACCCTTATCGCGCTCGTCATCGCGTCCGGCAGCAGCGAGGTCTCGGTCGGCAGCCGAGACATCACGCTCGCCGTCATCACCATGGTGCTCTCGGGCGTCGTCGCCGTCGTGAACGGTGCCTGCCTCGTCTTCTTCGGCATCTCGCTGATCCGGAACCGCCGGCGCAACGCGGGCCGCTGGTCGCATGTGCTCATCGCGCTCACCGTGGCACAGATCATCCTCGACGTCATGCTCCAGGGCATCGGGCCGCACCTCATCCAGCCGGCCATCCAGCTCGTGATCCTCGTCGCGCTCTCCGTCACGGTCGACCCAGCCCTGCGCCAGGAGCGCCAGCTGCAGCGCGACCTCCGCGACCTGGCCGACCGCGAGGCAGCCAAGGAGGGCATGCTCGGGCGCGACCCCGAGGGCAAGGGCTTCATCGAGCTCAACTTCTTCAACCTATTCTGGGTCTTCGTGGTGTGCAGCGTGCTCGGCCTCATCATCGAGACCGTCTACCACATGGTCGTCGTCGACCCGGGCGTCTACCAGGACCGCGCGGGCCTGCTCTTCGGCCCCTTCTCGCCCATCTACGGCTTCGGCGCGCTGCTCATGACCGTCGCGCTCAACCGCTTCTACCGCGCCAACCCCATCATCATCTTCCTGGTGAGCGCCGTCATCGGCGGCCTCTTCGAGGCGGCCACCGCGTGGTTCATGCAGGTGGGCTTCGGCGCCACGGCGTGGAACTACAGCGGCTCCACCATCTTCGGCCTCTTCCCCGACCCCATCGCCGTCATCACGGGCGGGCGCACCTCGACGCTCTTCATGTGCATGTGGGGCACGCTCGGCTTCGTGTGGATCAAGTTCTGCCTGCCGCGGCTCCTCAAGCTCATCAACCTCATCCCCTGGAAGCTGCGCTACTCGCTCACCACGGTTTGCTTCATCCTCATGCTCGTGAACGGCGTCATGACGCTCCAGGCGCTCGACTGCTGGTTCGAGCGGCTCTCGGGCGTCCCGGACACCACCCCCGTCCAGACGTTCTACGCCAAGAACTTCGATAACGCCTACATGCAGCACCGCTTCCAGACCATGGAGATCACGCCCGAGCACTCCGGCCGTGTGAAGACCTCCTCGTAAGCGGCGCGATGCCCGGGCGCGGGGCGGTGCCTTTGAGCCCCGCGCGCCGGGCGCTGCCGCACCGGGTATGCGAACGCCCCGTCGACCGAGGTCGGCGGGGCGTTTTCGTAGGGCGAGGTGCGGCAGAACGCGCCGGGCGCGCTACCCCACGAGCTCGAAGAACGCGGCGCTCGCGCCGGGCATGCGCAGGCGGCCGTCCGCAAGCTGGCACCCCTCGCCCGCGCCGAGCGCGTAGAGTACGCGCGCCGCCTCGTAAGGGCACGGAATCTCGACCGGGCGCGCCGCAGGGTTCAGCGCCACGAGCACGCGCTGACCGCCCGGCACGACCTCGCCGGACGCGTCGCGCTCGCTCCGCACGTACACGAGCGGGTATGCGCCCTGCTCGCAGTACGAGAACTCGATGGCTCCCTTCGCGCCGAGCGCCGGGTTCGCGCGGCGCACCGCGATGAGCCGCTGCACCTCATGCCAGAGCGACTGCTCGTCGGACATCTCCGCCTCGACGGTCGGAGCATCGGGCGCATCATCCTGCCTGATGTAGAGCTCGCTCGCCGGCGCGTTCGAGAACCCGAGGTTCCCGCCGGCGCCCCACTGCATGGGCGAGCGCGCGCCCGTGCGGATGTAGCCGCCCTCCACCGACGTCACGTCCAGGTGGCGCATGCCGATCTCGTCGCCGTAGTACACGAAGGGGCAACCCGGCATGGACATGATGAACGCGAAGGCGAGCTTCATCTCCTCCGGGTCGAGGAAGCGCCGCAAGCGCTCCATGTCGTGGTTGCCCGAGGGGATGCACATGAGGCCGCGACCGTCGGTGAGATCGAGGTTGCGTTGGTAGGTGGCCACGAACGCGCTTGCGTCGCCCGCCCCCTCGCGCGCGAACCACGGGTGCTCGCAGCGGAAGAGGTCGAGGTAGTGCGAGGTGCCGAACTGCAGCAGGAAGTCCATGTGAAAGCCCGCGCGGATGGTCTTGTCCGGCTCGCCCCATTCCGAGATGAGCACGGCGTCCGGGTAGGCGTCGTCGAGGAACGCGCGGATGTCCTGCCAGACCTTGATGGTGCCCTCCTGGCCGGGGTCGTTCTTCACGAGCGAGCCGGCCATGTCGCAGCGGAAGCCGTCGCAACCGCGCTCGAGCCAGAACGCCATGACGTCCTTCATGGCCTGGCGCGTGGCGAGCGCCTCGGGCGCGTCCATGGCGCTTTGCCAGGGCTCAGTGACTTCCGCGAAGCCGTAATTGAGCGCGGGCTGGAAGGCGTAGAAGTTCACCGCGACCGCGCCGTCGCGCTCAGAGACGCCGCGCAGCACGCCGTTCACCCCGGGGACATCCCCCACCGGCGTCCACACGCTGTCCGTCCACACGTAGCGGCCGGAGAGCTCGTTCGGCGCCGCCTTGGCCGATTCCCGAAACCACGGGTGCTCGATGGAGGTGTGCCCGGGCACGAGGTCGAGCAGGACGTGCATGCCGCGCGCGTGCGCCTCGTCGAAGAGCCGCACGAGGTCGTCGTTCGTGCCGTAGCGCGGGGCCACCTGGCAGTAATCCGCCACGTCGTAGCCCGCGTCGCCGAAGGGCGAAACGAAGCAGGGGTTCAGCCAAAGGGCGTTGCAGCCCAGCTCGCGCACGTAGTCGAGGCGCGCGATGATGCCCGGCAGGTCGCCGATGCCATCGCTGTTCGTATCGAGGAAGCTCTGCGGGTAGATCTCGTAGAAGACGGCGTCATCCAACCAACTGCTCATAGCGGGCCCCTTCCCTGCGCGCATGGGTCGAAACACGCGCCCATGGTACTACAGCGGAAGCCTAGAGCTGCGGGATATCTCGGATGAAATCTGACGAGCCGCCGCAGGGCGCGAGCTCAGGGGTTGCACCTGCTGCAGGGCTCGTACCCTTGGTCGATGAGTGCGTCGCGCGCGCCCGTGTACTCCCGCTTGTTGTGCGCGCTCATGTCGTCCACCGAAGAGCAGTCGGGGCGGTGGAACTTCCCCGTGTTCACGTTCAGGACGTAGGTGGTCTCGTCCGCAGACGACGCCTCACCGTCCCCATCCGCGCTGGGCGCGCGCCGGCTCTCGCCCGTCTCGTAATCGATCTCGACGCCGGGCTGCACGTTGTAGCAGAACACGTTGAACGACACGCCCGCGCCGTCGTCCTCGACCGACTCGGCCTCGACGTGCACGCCGCGCGCGACGAGCTCGTCCCCCTCGAAGACGGGCGTCACGCGGTAGAGCACGTGATTGCCCGTTTCTTGGACGTAGTCCGCCACCTCGTTCTCGTAGGGAAGCATGCCCTCGACGTTCATGTAGCGCGTGCCCGTGATGAGGTTCCGCTCGTTGGCGTTCTCGCCGGAGAGCTGGTAGCCGATGAGGTGGCAGCGGTTGTAGAGGTAGCGCCCGTCCACGAGGTCGTCGTAGCGCACGGTGTGCCAGCCGCTCGGCTTGACCATACCGATCGACTCGCGGTCCTCCGTGGGCATGGTCTCCTCCCCCACGATGGCCGTCGCCTGGCCGCAGCGGCCGAGGTCGTCGAGTTCCGCATACGTTTCGGCGGGGGCATCGAGGTCCTCCTCGGTGAAGTCGGGCACGTTGCCGTCGACCTCGATCGATGCCGCGCCGTCGTATGCAGGCAGCTCCGAGGCGTCGAGGGTGCCGTCGGGCGCTGCCTGCACGCTCGATGCAGCCGGCGTGGCGGACAGGGCGCTGCCCGTTGCCGCGGAACCGCTCCCGCAGCCCGCGACGCCCGCCAGCGTAAGTGCAAGCGCGAGCGAGCACGCCAGCGCGCGCAGCCACGCAAGGCTCCGGCGCTTGCGCGACGCCTCGTCGTTCATCCTCGTCCCCTGGATGCCCTTCACCGGTCACCTAACCCTTTCGCTCGCGGCGCGCTGCCGCGGGCGCGCCGGGTGCTCCACCTCTGCGCCCGCGCGACCCGTCGCACAACCTAGAACGTGACGTTGCCGAACTCGGAGAGGCGCAGCCCCGGGTTGTGCTCGACCGCCCAATCGACGTTCCACGGGCTCGTGAACAGCAGGAGCTTTCCGCCGCGCATGTCCTCCACGCGCAGGGTGTCGCGCGTGAGGTTGAGCTCCGCCACGTCGATGGAGCCCGGCTCGTTCGCGATCCAGCGGATGTCCGTGTAGCCGAGGGGCTGGCGCCGCACGCCCACGTGGTACTCGCTCTTCAGGCGCTGCTCGAGCACGTCGAACTGCAGCACGCCCACTACGCCCACGATGACGCTCTCCATGCCGGCGCCGATCTCGCGGAAGATCTGGATAGCGCCCTCCTGCGCGAGCTCCTCCATGCCCTTCACGAACTGCTTACGCTTCATGGTGTCCACCTGGGAGACGCGCGCGAAGTGCTCGGGCGCGAAGGTGGGGATGCCCGCGAACTGCACGCGCGCGGAGGGGACGCAGAGCGTGTCGCCGATGGAGAACATGCCCGGATCGAAGAGCCCCACGATGTCGCCGGCGTACGCCTCATCCACCGTGGCGCGGTCGTCCGCCATCATGGCGGTGCCCGTCGCGAGCTTGATCTTCCGCCCGCCCTGCACGTGCAGCGCGTCCATGCCGCGCTCGAACTTGCCCGAGCAGATGCGCAGGAAGGCGATGCGGTCGCGGTGGTTCTTGTCCATGTTGGCCTGGATCTTGAACACGAAGCCCGAGAACGGGTGCTCCACCGGGTCGACCGGCTCGCCCGTGAGCGCGTCGGTGTGGGCGCTCGGCGCGGGCGCGAGGCGCAGGAAGTCCTTCAGGAACGGCTCCACGCCGAAGTTCGTGAGCGCCGAGCCGAAGAACACCGGCGAGAGCTTGCCCGTGCGCACGGCCTCGAGGTCGAACTCGTGGTCCGCGCCGTCGAGGAGCTCGATGTCATCCATGAGTGCATGGTGGTTCTCCTGGCCGATGAGCTCGTCCAGCTCGGGCGCGCCCAGCTCGGCCTCGATCTCGCCGACCTTCTTCGTGGCGTTCGCGTGGCCGTCGCCCTCGAAGGCGAGCACGTGGCGGCTCGCGCGGTCGAAGACGCCGCGGAAGTTGCGCCCGCAGCCGATCGGCCAGTTCATGGGGTAGGTGCCGATGCCGAGCACCGTCTCGATCTCGTCCATGAGCTCGAAGGGGTCGCGGATCTCGCGGTCGAGCTTGTTCACGAACGTGAAGATGGGGATGCCGCGCAGGGCGCAGACCTTGAAGAGCTTCTCGGTCTGCGCCTCGACGCCCTTGGCGCCGTCGATGACCATGACCGCCGCGTCCGCCGCCATGAGCGTGCGGTACGTGTCCTCGGAGAAGTCCTGGTGGCCCGGGGTGTCGAGGATGTTCACGCAGCAGCCGTCGTAGGTGAACTGCAGCACCGACGAGGTGACGGAGATGCCGCGCTGCTTCTCGATGTCCATCCAGTCCGAGACCGCGTGCTTGGCGCTCGACTTGCCCTTCACCGAGCCGGCGCTCTGGATGGTGCCGGTGTAGAGCAGCAGTTTCTCGGTGAGCGTGGTCTTGCCCGCGTCCGGGTGCGAGATGATGGCGAACGTGCGGCGCGAGGCCACTTCCTCCGCAAGGCTTGGCATGTATTTCCCTTCTGAGTCATTGGGGACGGGTTCATTTGACTCACGCACGAAGCGTGAGGCGCGGGGCGGGCCGGCCGGGCGGCGCCGCGTCGCGTTCGGAGCGCTTAGGCGATGTCCGAGGCGATGTCGATGTTCTCGCCCACGAGCCCGACGTGCGCGCCCGCTGCCGCCTGCTTGCTTTCTGCATGCGCGATGAGCCACTTGTCGGCAGCCCAGAGGAGCGGCGCGTCGCCCGCGACGGCGAGCTCGGGGTCGAGCTCCGGCAGGGGGCCGTTCGTGCCCGCCGGTAGCGCGATGAGCGTGCGGAAACCTTCGTCGCCCGCCTGGCAGGGCGCGAAATGCAGCGTATCTGCGAAAACCTCGATGAGCACGCCGGCCGGCACGCGGAAGGCGCGCACGAGCGAGGTGTCGAGCGTGGCATCCGCGCCCATGCCCTTCACCTGGCTTTGCTTTGCGAGCAGCAGGATGAAGTCGTTGGCGCCGAGGTTGAATTCGCTCGAACGGTGATACTCGAGGCAGTTGAGGTGCGTGTTGTGCCCGCAGCACCAGCCGAGCTGCGCCGGGCGTCCGCCGAAGAGCAAGCCCTTGAGCGCGGGCGCGATCGCGAGCTCCTCAAGCGCAGCGGCGCTCGCCTCGTACTTCGTGCCGTCTTCCGGGCAGGGGGCATGCTCGGCGAGCGTGTGGGCGACGGGCGCGGTAAACGCAGCCGGAACATCCGACCACACGCGGCCGTAGCTGCGGAACGACTCGTCGTAGATGGATTCGATACGCATGGGTTCTCCCCTCGTATGACACGGCGCTCGCGGGGCGCACGGCATCTGATAGTGGCTTTTCCCGCTCGATTATCGCATGATTCGACTTCACGCGATGCCGCCGCTTCGTTTTCGCATGATTGGGTGCAAAATCTAGTAACTTATTTCAGATATGCACGATTGGACGGCACTGTGGGATGCACGCGGGGTCGGCGTGACGCGTGTTTGCAGCCCGGCGGGACGATGGCCGCGGTGTTTCCGCAGGATTCCACTGATCACCGCTGTCCGGATGCCGACCTGCAACCTCCGAAAAACAATTTCGGCGGCCGCCAGTCGCGCATTTCTGAACTAACTTACTTAAAAAATGGTGGTGCAGTTCAGATATGCACGATTGGAGACGCCTCAAGATCACCCTGACGCACCGTTCCTCCCGCAAAAACGTCTCATTGAGCCAAATCGCGCCGCTTTTACGGGAATTTGTCGGCCTTTGCGCGCCGCGACCTCGCTCAGAAGCACCGTCGGCGAGCGGCAATCGCGCATATCTGAATTCCACCACCACATTTTGCGTCCAACTTCCCAAAAACGCGAAGCGACCGCCCCACAACGCCGCGCGCAAAGCGGGTATGAATGAGAAAACGCTTCCAAAGGAGGGCACCATGGCCGATCTTGAGAATGTTCGCGTGTTCACGCAGAGCGCCATTCGCATCCAAAGCGAAAGTGGCATCGCCATATACCTCGATCCGTTTCACCTTACCGGTGATGAGGCGGCGCACGACGCGGACATCGTGCTCATCACCCACGCGCACTACGACCACTGCTCACCGGACGACATCGCGCGTGTCGCCGGCAAGCACACCGTGCTTGTAGCTCCGAAGAGCATGGAGCCTGAGGTCTCGGGCATCGCAAATACGATCGAGGCAGCGGGTTTGCACTTTATGCAGGCTGGCGGGCATCTTGAACTGCGGGGCATCGCGATCGACGCGTTGGGTGCCTACAACGTGGAGCCTGAGCGCCTGGGGATGCATCCGCGGGCAAACGGCTGGTTGGGATATGTGCTCACCGTCAATAGCATGCGCTACTACGCAGCCGGCGACACCGACCAGAACCCGGATAACGAGCGCGTGGCGTGCGATGTGGCGTTCGTGCCCATCGGCGGAACGTACACATGCGACCCGCATCAGGCTGCCGCGTTTGTGAACACGCTTCACCCGCAGGCCGTGGTACCCATCCACTACGGCAGCATCGTCGGCTCGATGTCAGATTTCGATGCGTTCGCTGCCGAAGTTGATCCCGCTATCAGGGTTGTGCGGAAGCTGGAGCGGTAGACAAACGAACAAGTTGCTTCGTCGCGTTATCGCATGTAGTTCGAAAGGATACGGCATGGGAATCTTCGGATCGCGTGAGGAAAAGCTTGAAAACAAGGCGCAGCAGTATCGGAACGATGGCATATTCCAATACAACGACACCGTGCGCGCGAGCCTCGCGCCCAAGGACGGCAAGGTGCACGTTGTGATGCTGAACAGCTTCTCGAAGTTCCTGAACCAGACGTTCGAATGCGAGAACAAGTACACCGGGCAAATCGACGCGATCATTTCCGCCATGCAGGACGACGGCTACGAGATTCTGGACGTGAAGTTCAACTCAATCCAAGGTCAGGGACTCTCCGGCAGCATGGAGGGGTTCCATACGCTGGTGATGTATAGGTAAGGGGCTACGCGAGCCGTCCCGTTTTGTAGAGCCCTCTCAAATCCGAAGCGCATTCCGGATTTGAGAGGGCTTTGGAGTCTACCCCTTAGCCAAGCAGCCCCGCAACTGCGTCAAGCTGTGCGGCGATACCAGCACAATCCTGGTTCAAATCGAGCGTTCGTACGTGGTAGGCATGCCCCAGCTCAGACCAGCTTTCGCTTTCGAGCTCCGCACCCTCCGTTTTCGCATAGAGCAGCATGCCCGAGACCTCTCCGCCAAATGAAGCTGCCGCATGCATGACGTACGAAAAGATCTGGTTCACATTTCCGGGAGAGAGAATCTCCTTATCGAAATGGGTTCCCAGAATCGTTCCATAGCATTTCGCATCGATGATCAGGCGTTTGCCCCCGTTGGTTAGCGTCACGTCCGTAAGCATGCGCGGCAGAAAATCCGGCTCTGTATCGCCGATTCCACGGTCGATCTCGCGCGCCGCAGGATCCAACCAGTTCCAGTGTTTGCGAAAGTACTCGAGGATGAACTTTTCATACAGCCGATGCAGCGCTTCGCCATTCAGAACGTCAGCAAGCCGCGCGTTTCCCTCCTCGTCTCTGAGCAGCAGCTCATGGAGCACCAGATAGCACACGCTCATTAAAAACTGGTATGACCGGTTGTTGCGGTGGTATCTCATCGATCCCCAAGCGATACGCTGCGGGTCGAGCAAGCACACGTCTTGCATGAGCCCCAGCGAACGCTTGAGATCCCGCTTGCGGCTCGTATCCACCTCCGGCGCACGAAGCAGGTACAGCGCGGTGGTCCTCAACACCCGATTCTTATAGGTATCCTCGGTGCGCTCATCGAAAACGCAATGTAGTTCCCGGCGCTGGCGCATACGGAGCCGCATTGTTTCCGTCATGCCAATGCGCCCTCTCACACGCATAAGGTCTTCTTCGCGCAATTGGTACTCACGTTCAAACCCACGGCGGCGCTGGGCATCCAAGCCAGCCGCCAGAATAGCCGCAAGCAGGTCAAGCACGTTGCCGAACGACTCGACTTCAAGTCGCTTGAAATCGGCGATGTCTATCGCTCTGAAGGCATAGGCCATCATGTAGTAGATGTTCTTGACGACCACCGCATCCTCGGCGCGGCTCATGCGTTAAACACACCCTCGAGCTTATCGGTGAGCGTGCGAACTCTTTGCTGGTCATCGAACCAGTACTCGGCGATGAGCGGCTCGATCTCGAAGCGGGCGATGCCATGGACGTCCGCGTCCGTGATACTTTCAGACACGCAGAAGTAGCTATGCCCGATGCAGAATCCTTTTCCGAGCGCCGGGTCCTTTTCTATCTCCTTGTTAATCTCGCGCACCTTGTCGACCAACGCGCTGAGCTTCTTATTGTTAGTCTTTTGAAGCATCGCCTGGAAGCCGGGCGCATCGAGCGCGGGCTTCATGTCGAAGAACGCAAAACGTCGACGAAGGGCGTAGTCGATGAGCGCTAACCCGCGATCCGCCGTGTTCATCATGCCGATGATATACAGATTGTCCGGCACGGCGAGCCGGCGGCGATCGATGGGGAGCTCGATGGAGTCCCCACGATGGTCGGCCTCGATGGGCATGAGCAGCTCGCCAAACACTTTGGAGATGTTCGCGCGGTTGATCTCATCGATGATGAAAAAGTATTTACGTCCGCTGTCACGCGCTGCGCGCGAGCAAAAGTCCGCAAAGATGCCCGGTTGTACATCGAAGCCGCCCTCGCCGTTGGGACGGTACCCGATAACGAAGTCCTCGTAGGTATAGGACTGATGGAATTGCACTAAGCCGATGCGCGAGTCATCCTCCTCGCCCATCATGGCGTATGCGAGGCGTTTGGCGGCGAAGGTCTTGCCGGTGCCCGGTGCACCCTGCAAGATAAGGTTCTTCTTACGCTCAAGCAGGCCTTTCATAGAGGTGAGATCAGCTTCGGACACGAAGACATCATGGAGGAATTCGTCATCATCGTAGGAGCTCTTTGCCGAGGCTTGGACCGGAGACACGTCGTCCTCGTCAAACATCTCTTCTAGCCGTAGGTATTCATCCTCCGTCAACTTGAAGAAGCTGCCATTGGGATTCTTGCAAAACTCGCACTGCGAGAGAACGGGATCTGCCTTGATGTCGGAGAGCGCAATTGGGGCATCGAGATCCCTGATCTTTTTGAAGTACAAGCGCTCGCCGTCTTGAGGCCTTGAGACCTCGCATAAGGCAACGACCTTCTTTACCGGCGCAGCTTCATAGCCAACGACCACATCGCCCGCGCGGGCATCCAGGAAGTTCTTGTAGATGCGTCGGGGGTTGCCCTTTTCGTTGTAAATAGTGTAGCTCTGTTCCTCCCCTGCGGTGATCTCAGAGAACGACCAAATCTTTCTGTTGGCAGTGAGCCACCAGTATTGTTTTGGTGCGCTTGGGATGGAGGAATCCTCGTCAGTGTTTTGCTCCGCGTGAGACGACGCATTGCTCAAATCGCCGGATTTCAGTGCTTCCTCGGTCGCGGGTTTCCAATGGTAGGCATCGGCGGAAATCTCATAAAACGGTTTGCTCGTCGCAGCTCTTACGGCATCCGTGAGGGAGAGGTACTCCTCACCGGTGTGCAATCCGCCCGGCACCTTTATGCCATACTTAGTGGCGAGATAATCCCTACTGTTGTTGTCTAGCGACAGGAACTGATCTGGAAACATCCAAAATAAACCGATGGTGATATTCCATGTGACGCATTTTTGCGCGCGCACAACATCGAACGCTGCGACAAACGCAGAGCGGTGACTCTGGTTGGACTCAATGGCAAACTCCGCCGCGGATTTGAATAGAAGCCAGAGATTGTTAATATCGCTAGCCCCTCGTTCTCCCTTTCCGGCAAAGAACCACGACTTCTTGTTGTAGACCGTGGGAACACCTTCGAAATCCGAGGGGAGCGAAGCACCTATGCCCAGTTCCTCCATTACAAGGCGAATTGCTTTAATGCGATTGACTTTCGACAATCCACGATTGAAGGCGGCAAAGAACGTAAATGGGTCGATGCCGGACTCCTTGCCTGGCTCCCCATCTTTATACGAGAACTTTAACCCGTTCGCTTCCTCATTGAACACACGCAAGAAAATATCGATGAGCTCGGCTTCGCCCCGATTCAAGTTATTAATTGCTTTTGCGATTTCGGAATATGCCTGAATCCAGGTGAACTTTGCTTGGGACACGATGCTCCCCCTAAGAGCGAGATGACCGATGGCGACATTCTACCTTGAGAAAAGAACTGACTGGAATGGCGGCGATTCCTTTCGCGACTGAAGCATACCTCATCGGCGCGGGAATAGATTTTGAATTGTCCCTCGTTTCTTGGATTGGAAAACCCTGTGATGGAGGGCATTTCACATATGGGCGCAGGCTATCAGCGCGTCACAAAGTGTATGCATGGGACAATGGCTGCGCCAGACAAGGGAAAGAAGACGAGGTATGTGCGCGAGAATCGGCTCGCTCACGACGGAGAAAGCCCGGTGCACTTCGTGCGTGGCACGGATCGCCACGCCATCCACTACATAAAGACACCCAACCCGCTGTACAACGCGCGCCCTGACTCACAGACCTTGCCCTTCATCCCGAGCGGTGCAGGCGACATTCGAACGGCCATGCTCGAATGGGGCTTACCGCTCGACGAAAACCCCACCGTCTTCAAGCACGCGTATCTAGCCCGTGCTTGAGCAGCTCCGCCTGAGCAAGCGCGATATGCGAGCGAAGGAAATCGCCCTAGGTCGCCGCCTCGTTCCCGCGCGCGCCTTCTGTGAACCCCCTACGACCGAAAGAGCCACAGCACAAGAGCGGGGAGACCGCCCGCCCAACCAATCGGAGCGCAATTAATCTCGAACCAAGTGCGGAAAGATAGGAGGCGCTCCCCCCGTCTTCGAATCATCCTCGCTCTTTCCGATAAAACACCGATAGCTGCCCTTGACGGCGAGGGTCCACTTGTCGCCGCCGACGTTTTCGACAGTCGGGACTCCGCTCGCTACAATGCGAATTCTCGCGTTGACTTCGGTTCCGAACATAGACCCCGACCAATCCATGTCCGCTACAAGACTGATTGCCTCCTTACCATTTACCGAGCGAATAAAGTTGGGATTTAGCTCGCTGAGACTAAAGGTTGTCGTTCCATCAAGTTCGGATCCCTGCGTGCGTATCCTCTCGGCAGTGCGCATTACGAAAAGGAAGAACTCTTCGTCATTCAGGTTGTCGTCAATCGCGGGATCGATGTCGAAGAATCGGCAGACCCTCTCCACCGCCTCAATGTATTCAAGCTGATGCGCCCAAATACCATCCTCGTCAATGCCTCCAAGAGTGGCAAAGATGGCGTCGGTAACTTCTTCGTCGGGGTTGGAGATGCCAAGCCTTTTGGTTTGGGAAAGCTGTGCGAGAAATCTAGCCCCTTTGAGGGCGACGCTCACCTTATTCCCAATGAGCTGAGGCGTGATGTTGATGATCCGCGTCCCAGTAGCACCGTCTTCTCGCGTTGCGAGGGGTATATTTATTTCAAATCGGACGGGAGCGTTCTTCTGAATCGCATTCGACCTGACAACATGCGCGCTTCCCTCGCTTGTCGTTCTGAGCTCCACGAACAGAGCCTGACTATTGCCCAGCTCCTCAGATGCGTAGAACCGAAGCATAGAGGGCCGGGGATTAATCTGCGGAATAATCTCAAGCCGCTGGAGCTCGCCCTCGTCCGCCCCGACTCCAGGAAGGTCGGAAATGTCAAGTTCTACATCTTCGGCGGACAATTCGGCAGGCATTCCGCGACGCACAAGGCTGTTATAAGCTTCGACACCCTTCTTCGATTTAAGGCGCATTGTGAACTTGAGCGGCGAATCAGCAAAGTCCGGATGGAGGGAATAGGCGATTATCGTGGTTTTCCCATCAGTGGTAACGGTGGCAACGAGGCGCTCGTCTACGACAGCCTCGTTGTAAATCCTCACCCCTTCGGAAGCCCGCTTGAGAGGATCCATGCCCTCTAGGGAGAGAACGCCTTTAAGAGTCTCCATTCCATCGTCGTAGAATGTCCTCCGCACGGCTGGACGCCTGATTAGTTTGTGCCTCATTTCACTTTCGCCGAAGAAATCTATTTCAACTCCCGAATGCTCGGCAAAGAGGCCGTCCAACGCGAGTTGCGCGTCAGGCGTTGGATCAGCAGAGCTCACCAGAATCCACCTATCTATACCAGGTCGTTTTTCGAGTACCGTTTCTAGGGAGCTCTTAATTTGCCTGACTTGCTTCTTTCCGAGCCCGTTAGGGAAGAATTTGAACTGGAACACAATGCTGGGGTTTACGAAGTCGCCCACATAGGCGTCGATGCCATCGTCACCCCCACTGCCATTGACGCGACGAAGTCCCCCGTACTCCTCTTTGAATAGCAGATAACAGAGGTCTTCCCAGCGAGCATCATCAAGGGACCGGAATTCCTTGTCGTCCTTAAGCGCAGTCAATGGGCAAGCGCCTCCCTTACCCCAGTATCTCCGACCCGAACTCTGCCAGCGTGAATGCGTTGGGCTCATCCAGCGCCTCACGATCGAACACCATGAAGTACTTGAACCTGTTGCCCGCCATGTCTGCCCAGCGCGTGCCCAAACGAAGCTTCCGGAGGGCATCTTCGCTCTTTAGGTGCTCGCCCTTGGTCTCAACAGCCATAAGCACTCCATCATCGCGCAGGGCAAGGAAGTCCGGATAGTGGTTGATAAACCCGTTGATGCTGAACTCACCTTTGCGGCGCTCAATCACTCGATGCCACCACACGATACGCTGGCTATTGGCAAGCAACTCCACCATTCTCCGCTCGAAGCCGTCAATCTTACCGTCCTCTGCCTCATACAGCGGCTTGTCGTAACTCGTAAGGGGGTTTGACTGTACAAACCCCTCCGGAAAGTGGTAGCCCGGGCGCAGTTCGATAGCCCCAGAAGAGAGCATCTTATCGAAGCGATCCTCGCAGAACTCGTCTGCAATCCCCCTGATTGCATCCATGATGGCACGCGCGGTGTTGGCAATGCTGTCGAAGCACGCCTCAACGGTCGGCTGATCCATGTCCTCAATGACACGAGCAGTGAAGGCGGAAATCTGAGCCTCTCCAAAGGTGTTCTTGAACTGGGGCGACATCATCTTGATCGCCATCGCCCGCAAGCTCTCGCGCTGCCCTTCGTCGCTCATCGTGGAGAAGAGCACGCGCATGCTCTTCCTGTCTCTTTCACTAAGCCAGCGAATCCGGTATTCATCCGAATCATCTGCGAGGTCAATAGAGCGAGCGTCAGAGAACGCCGTCGCATTGATGCTCACCCCATCGATGCCATATTTCGAAAGCTTGAAGTCCGCAAGCAGGTCCTCGCGGTCAAGCGGCTTCCAAACGTCATCGTCGGTGAAGAGTCCTCCGTCAACATGGATAAAGAACTGCGGAATCGAAATCGATTCGGCTGATTCCGCGACGCTTGCACGCATGTGGTACACGTTGGCACCTCCTCCTAAACCGCCGCCAAGCATCTCACCGGACTGCGAGCCGACCTCATGCTCAAAGCGCTCCTCGAGAGAGCCGGACTCATCCAAGATTTTGTCAATCGAAGGCATGTCTTCAACGGCTTCATGCCAGGAACCGCCCGCAGCGCTGCGCAGGTCTAACCCGTCGAGGTTGAGATCATCACGTACGCCTTCGTCCTCACTGCCGCTCTCAACATCCGATGCCGAAAAGTCAATCCGCCCCTGCCCTGTGGCGGAATCAACATCTGCTACCTCTACGTCCTCCTGTGAGAAGCCGACGCCGTTGAGACCGCGCACAACCTGTTCAAGCGTTGCGTCAAAATCCGCAGACGCCGTAAGCACATAGGCAATGTTGAGGCTGCGAGCTCCAGCGCGCGTAGCGTACGGCTGCCTCAACACACGACCCACGATCTGTTCAACGCTCACCTGCGAGCTCTTGTTGGCAACGGTAGCAAGCACGTAGGCGAAGGGGCAGTCCCAGCCCTCCGCAAGCGCCTCCACGGTAATGATGAAGCGGACGGGGCACTCCCTGCTCATGAGGTCGACTCCGCCGATCTCGTCGACGTCACCCGTACGCACGGCTATCTGCTCCTCGGGGATGCCGCCCTCAACGAGCTTTTGCTTGAGCTTCGCGTAGGTCTCGGCGCCCTCAACACCGCGTCGCTCTGCTTGGAAAAGTACGATGGGACGTATGTAGCGCCCGGTTCTCTTCTCGTCCTGCTCAGCGATGGCCTCAAGCCTTCGCTGAAGCATTACCGCATCGGTAATGGTCGTCCGCTTGTCAGGGCGTCGGTAGACCACCACGGGCAGCTTCACCATTTCCTCACGCTTGAGCTGGCGCGCTGTCGCCTGAGCGATAACGTTCGCGCCCTTGCCGGGCGTCGCTGTAAGCTCCAGTACGAAGCGCGGGTTGAGATTGCGCAGCATGTCGAGCGAGAGCTTTGATTTGGCATGGTGGCTCTCGTCCACAATCACGATTGGGTTCGTTCCGGCGAGCGCGGATATGAGCGCGGTGTCATCTGCGCCCTCCACATCCACAGACGTACCGGCGGCATGCTGCCACTCCGTGAGGCCGGCGAGCGAGGAGTTCTCCGCGTAGGCCCGCCTTCCATCTTTGTTCTTGAACGAGTCATATGAGAGCACGAAGAGCGTAAGCTGGTCGCCCACGGTCGCAGCGGAAAAGCCGCGCCCGCGCAGGCCGTCCTCCTTGTCGAGCACCTCCACACGTCCAGCGAAATCACGGTCGAGCCGCATGCGCAGAAAGTGCCCGGGATCCCGGAAGTTTCGCAACGTCTGCGCTAGAATCTCTCGGCGCGGTACGAGCCACACCACCACATCGTCGTGCGAGGGCAGTGCCTCGGAAAGCACATCAATGGCGCACGCGCCGATAAAGGTCTTTCCACCGCCCGTCGGCACCTTTACGCATACCTTCGGAGCGCCGCCGAGATCGTCGCTGTAGCGGGCGACGCCGTCCTTCCCCGGAGTGAGGCCAATGGCGTTCATGAAGTCGTCGTATGCGGTAGCGGCATCCCCCATCAGCGCGTAAGTATGGGTGAAGCGCCCAACCTCTTTGAGCACGTCCTTCTGGTACTGCTTGAGCTCCATGACTAGATCCTCGCTATCTGATCGGGCACGCGCTTGAAAACGATGCCCATCTCGTCCAGGCGCTCGGGCGCGATGGCGCACCGGTCGGCGTAGATCACGGTCGGCGAGCCCTTTCGAGGGAGTTCGCGCAGCAGATCGTAGGTGAGCGTCGTCTCCTCACCAGGATCGTAGGCAAGGTAGTAGACAGTCTGAGCATGCTCGCCAAGAAGATAGGGGTGCTCAGAGGTTAGATCCTCGTAGGGCTTGCGCGTCTCGGTCGCCCACACGTAACGCGCCAGGTCTGAGCGTGTTACTTTAGGATTCAACATCCCATCCCCCTGGAATAACGCAGAACCGAGCTTATGGTAAGAGAAACCGGAGTCAACTGGCTCGGTGGCGTTGGCGCCCTCACCATATCCCGTGATAACGCGGCGCACCCGTTCGGCGGTGACCTCGTCGGCGTAATCGCCCATTTCAATCAGAATGAAACTACGACTACCAGCATCCGAGCGGTTCTGCCTCAGCACTGCCTCTCCCGTCGTACCGGAGCCGGCAAAAGCGTCAAGTACTATCGAATTTCTATGTGTCGACATTCCGACAATTCTTGAAATCAATTCGGCTGGCTTGGGATTGTCGAAAGCTTTCCCATCAAGCTCGGGAAATATTGACGCAAGCTCATCGGTCGCATTTTGATTGCTGCCTGCGACATCATTTGGCCACCAATTTGTCGCACACTGCCCCTCGTCCACTCGCTCGCTCTTATAGTACTTCTTGCGAGGAGACCCCGCTTTGCCACCGCGCGACCTGGGAAAATAAATTCGCTTATCTTCAAGAAGGTTCTCAAAGGTGTCTCTACCGCCGAGCCAAACCTCGTTGAACGTGGTGCCATCTGGCGCCACAATTTCATAGGCTGTGCCACCCTGCCCCGTAGCGGCCTTCCAAGGCTTTGACGCCCAATCTCCACGCGGATCGTTATCTGGATTTGAAAACTTGCCAGTGACTTCCACTTTACCGTAGCTCTCGGATCCCATAAGTTGTTTGAGAGCCCTTTTAGACTTTGAGTAGCACAGGATGTACTCTGCAACCAACCCAATTAACTTAGTCTTATCGTTGGGCTGATTATGCCGCCGACGCCAGTGAATGCATCCCTGAAAGTTATCAGCGCCGAAGATCTCATCACATGCACTCTTCAAATTTGCCTGTTCATTATCGTCAATGCTGATGAATATAAGACCGGTGGATGACAGCATTCTCCTCAGCAGCTGAAGCCTTGGGTACATCATGCACAGCCACTTGTCGTGACGGGAGAAGTCCTCGCCCTCCTTACCGACAACTTGTCCAAGCCACTTCCTTATGCGCGGGTCGTTCACGTTGTCGTTGTAGACCCAGCCCTCGTTGCCGGTGTTGTACGGTGGATCGATGTAGATGCAGTCGACCCTGCCCTCGTATTCGGGCAGCAGCGCCTTCAGCGCCTCGAGATTATCTCCGTGGATGATCATGTTCCCGCAGTCCGAGCCACGACTGTCGAGCACGCCCTTCTCAGGCACGCGTTCAAGCACGCGATATGGGACGTCACGGTGGTGATTTACCACCTTCTCCTTGCCCATCCAGTTGAGAGTCGGCATATGCGCACATCCAATCAAATTAGCAGCTTAAGCGAATCACACCATGAACATTTTGTATTATCGCACGGCACATAGACTCGGACTATGACGCCGCCAACCACCACTGCCTTGTAGTCAAAGCCTGAACGCTATCGTCCATTCTTAAAAACAGCGCTGCGCATTCTCAACAAGACGCCTCGCTTCCGAAAAAACCCTTCCGTCAATTTGCCTAGCCGCGTTAATTCGTCCTAATGTTGGGGCGATTTCACTCCTATCGCCCGAGAGCGTCTCCTTTAGTCCGGTGATTACGGCCTCACCCAAATGATTCGGAATGTTTAACTCGCCCTGCTGATCTATCGCAACTCCCGTGACAAGCTTAAACTGATTTTTTCCGAAGTATCCGGTCTTTTCCCATTTGACCCTATGTCCATACGCCCTTAGGGATTTGGCAACTTGTTTCATGAGGTTTCTTGGATTCGAAATTGGCGATTCACTTGAAATGGTTAGGTCATCAACATAGAGGCTGAATTTACAGCCGTAGCGATCTGCGATAGAGGCAATCTCGTGAAACATAGACCGATAGGAGAAGTATGCGATTAATTGGCTGCATGGGCTGCCAGTTGGATTAACGGTCTTACCCTCTGCGTTTCTCACAGTTGTCAAATCAGCCAACAAAGATGCCACATCAGGAGAGCAGAGAAGGTCATCGCGAAAAAAGCGGTAAACGGCGTCTCTTGTGCAGTTCTCATAAAATGAGGAAATATCCGACAATACAAAATAACGACTACCCGCATGATGCTTGGCGTTGTCAATGTGGCAGCGGCCTTTAACCCCGGAATAAACCCAAGAAGGAACTTCGATTCGATGAAGTCGAGACTTGATTACCTTTTGAACCGACTTCAGCTCGTCGGCTGGAGCGTAAATAACCCTCAATCCGCCAGAGGCCTTTTGCTCGGCATGAACTCGATATTGTATCCATTCGCTACGCCGTTGGAGTTGATGAAGATCAAGCAGCAGGCATCTTGCAAGAGCTTTTTTGCTCCTGCACTTATAGAACATGCACTGATTGAGGGGAATTGAAGGTCTCATTCTTCCACCTAAAATGAATCGATAAGCTTTGCCATGAGCTTAGAAATAAACTCTTGGCCCCCTTCGTGGAACTCCGCACGATCATACTCTTCGGAAAAACGCAATAGAGATGAGGGGCGCATTCCAAAAATCTCAGCATAGTGATTAACGATCTCAAGCGACGGCTCCTTCTTACCTTTCTCTATTTCAGATAGATAACTGCTTGAAATGCCAAGTAAAGAGCTCATCTCCCGTGCAGAATAACCGTAAATCCCCCTTAACCGCCTAAGCGTCTCGCCAATCATGCACGCCCTCCATATCAGATAGTCCCATTTGGGACGATACTTCAAGTTCGGGTGGATTTCCCGCACCGCTAGTTTTCAAACAAGTCCCTGGCCTCAATTAAGACCTTAAGAACCATGCCTAGAAACTCGACGAACTTGAAAAGCGCTCGAAAAACAACGAGCTTCATCTTCTTGTTCGTCACTCGCACCCGCTGGTGCGAGGCGGAACGTTTGCCTCCAGACGGCGGTAACAAAAACGTCATTGCGACACCTCCTTTCCCGTTGCACATGCAACGTCCCAAAGAAAGGAGAGGTGCATCTGAGAGGCATCCACCCGTCTTGTGCGCCCGCGCTTCCCAGCGCGGGCGCCCCCGTGTACCGAGGTAAAATAGGACTCAGCAAGCTGCGTCCCACGGCAGCAATTGCTTGCCACCCAAGTCTGGGATAGGACCTCCGAGCGTTGCTCGGTGTTACCGTGATCAGAGTATAGCACAAAAGTTTGCTAATAGAGAAGAAAATTCGCTATTAGCAAACTTCACAGTTCCCACAGCACATCACTCCGAGTCCAAAACGCGTACTAATATTCACTGCGTGAGCACGCATCAGTTGCCCGATGCGTCTCGCCATGGCTGAAATCAGCTTTGCCTTATTGAATCAAAATCAACTAGTTCTAGTTGGCTAACGAACATCTCAAGATATGATGCGACTTGCTCGCCGTTCACAAAATGCATCCTATCTTGCGTAAAGCTCCCTGATTTGTTTTTTGGATATCGTAGGCTTATCCCGTTGTTGTCTACGGACGCCATTGCGGCAACGAAGTTGCCCATGTTTTTAATTACTCTCCTATCCTCACGATTCCTCTGCCTAGGAAATCTCGACACGAGAGAATTCCAGAGCTCCTTAAGTCCGTGAATCTTTTTCGGCTCGAAGCCACATTTTCGAATTGCCCTCTTAATTGATAGCTCCATGCAATGTCTTGCCAGGTAAAGAACTGGTAATGCATAGGAATGCATATAGAATACGTACACCCCGGGTTTGTCAGCCGCCTTTCTGCCAGCTCTGGCAAGTTCCATGGCAGCATTAAGAAAAGAATTGATGAACTCTTCCTCGAACCGTTCCCCCTTAAACTCGGCCTTCGCGAATGCAGATATGTCAAGAAGTGTAAAGTCGCGCATCGTAGGATCATCAAGCCCGTTCATCTGAGGCTTCATAACGTCCGCATCGTTGTACTTCGGAAACGTATGCTCTTTAAACACGCCATTCATCTGTAGAGGCCTTCTGCAAACGTGTTTTTCGCTCTAACATAACTTAATCAATATGTCTTCAACCCACTCGGGGCAACAAATCCATTGCTACAACCCTGCAACTTGCTATGCCTTTCCATACGCATTACAACAATCACGAGCCTCATCCAACCTACCGCAGGCAACGCTAGCCCAAGCCGTAAAGTAATGACAGACAATGATCGGCACACGCGCTCATCGCCCTCAAGGAGCTCTCATGGCACTTATTTGCTGCGTCCGCGGCAACGATATCGAAACCATCCATTACTTTGTATCTGACGACCTCATGAATGAATGCATGGAGAGCGAGGTGCTCTTCAGCCTACCCTATCTCCCCGACGAAAAAGCGAAGACCTGTCTTTGCAACGAATGCGGACGCATCATCTTCTTTGACGACGGCGGCCTGCACGTAACGCGATATATGTGTCCCGCCGAATATCCTGAACGATGGAGCTCCCACGACGCAGCTCAAGCTCAACAAATCATCCAGCAAACACAGGGACGAAGAAGCGACCGCCGACCAATTTGCACGATATTGGCTATTCGACGGAGGCAAACGCGAATATCGGGGCGTGACCCGTGCGCGCGATATCGAAATGAAGGCATGTCGGAGAGGGCGCGAACCCTGCGTTGTCGCGCAGGAGCTACATCGAAAACGAATGCTCAAACGCAATTACTGCAATGAGATCATTTTCGATGTGCACATTCCGTTCCAAAGAACAACTTGATAATTTGGTGCCTGACACCAGATTATCAGTCCCCCACCAACAGCACGTCATCCCTAGTGCTTGCAAGCTCATGCAGGCCATCGGTGAACCCGCTCACGCTGAAAAGCACAAATATGTCCGTTCGGCCGTCCCGCTCCCACGGCACACGTGCCACCTTGTTCTCAAGATCGCGCAGGACGTTGGCACCCGCCGGATCCTTCCAGAACTTGCACTCACCCCATACGGCACACTTCTCGGCGGCACTCAAGCCGACAACATCGATCTCGTCGCCGCCCGACCACCAGCGGCCGACGCGCTCGGGCACGAATCCCAACACCCCGGAATCGGCCATGTCCCATAGTCGCTCCCGACAAACACCCTCGTACACGAACGCAACGTGACTATCGATGAAATGCTCACGGATGCGTCGCTCGACCGCAGCTGTTCGCCCAGTTTCCAGGTAACTCAGATTGGGCAGCACGAACTTGAACCAGAACTGGAGGAAGTTGTCCTTGATGTTGTACAGGCTCTTCTTGCTCTTACCAGGGTTACTCTCCGTTACCGGCACTTCACGCTCCAAAACATCCAGGTCGATGAGCGTCTTGAGATACTTGTTCAGGCTCGTCTGCTTCATGCCGAATGCGCGCGATATCTCACTCGGCCGGCGCGCGCCGCCCGCGATCGCGCGGATGAGCGCAAAGTACGTGCCCACATCGGGGACTTCACGGCTCAACAGGAAGTTCGGCTCGTCATAGAGAAACCCGTTGCGGTCGAGCACGTTCTCAGAAATCGCCGCGAAGACATCATCTTGGTCTTCGAACAGCTCGATGTACTTGGGCACCCCACCGGTCACGGCATAGCGTTCCACAAGCTCGCGCATCGTGTGCCCCGGAAGGAACTCTCGGTAATGCGAAAATGTGATCTGCCCCATCCGGATCTGCGCCGTCCGACGCCCGTACAACGGGCTTTCCTCGGACAACACCTGATCTTTCATGAGCGAGATGAGCGACCCGCAGAGGATGAGCATGACGTTTGCATCTTTGAGCATCGTGTCCCAAATGCGCTGGAATATCGAGGGGTAGGCCGGGTTTGCCTTGCCGAGATACTGAAACTCGTCGATAACGATCACCGCGCGCTCGCGCGTCGCATCGTGCGTGCGGACAAGCTCTCGGAAGATGTCTTCCCAACGCTTGATGTGAGCAGAACGCAACAAGTCGCTCCCTAAGAAATCCGCCGCAAGTGCTTGGAAGCTCTCGAGGTTTTGGAGCTCGGGCTCCTCCGTCGCGAGGTAGTACAGTGCAAGCTTGTCCTGAATGAAACGCGAGATGAGCTCAGTCTTTCCCACACGGCGCCTGCCATAAACCACCACGAAGGAAGCTTCCCTCCGGGCGTATTCGCGCTCAAGGGTCTGTAGTTCACGTTCTCGATCTACAAAGGCGCGCATTGTTGCCTCCCGTCACAATGAATCAATTTCACATAGATTATTCTATCTAGAATTATTCTATTCAGAATAATCTTTGGTATCAAGAGGATTCCCGCGAGTCTCTCATGTCGCCACATCACTATGGCGTGCCTTCACCGCGCCCCCTAGCTCAGCAACCCCTCTCTATCCAGCACGCCGTATGTTATGATCCACCCACGCGCAATCGACCATTCCTCTTTTGCGTTCATAAGCTTCATGAGGTTCTCGAGCGCGCGAGTATCGCGCGTAAGCCGCGGGTCAGTGGGTTCGACGGCGGTGACGTACCACTCGAGCATGTCGTAATAACTCCGCGAGCTCTTCGGCCATAGGGTATGTGTATACTGATTACAGTTCTTTGCCGGTTAGGAGCCGGTGGCCGTTATGGTCAACCGCGCTAGCGGAGCGTCAGTCAGGCGGTCTGATGGGGCGCGGGGTGCGAGCACGTGCTGTTCGCACCCTTTTCATTGAGGACCGCGGCGAGCCATTCTACCTCCCTGCGGTCAACGTTCCTCATATACCAAGGCGCCATATAGCTCAGCTTGCCCGCACGACTGGCCTCTAATATCTTTTTAATCACGGGTGGTGAATATATCTTCTCAGCCCGGAAGTTCTTAAGCTGAGAGGCGGGCATTATCACGCATATGAGCCCGTGTCGACCACGTCTTCTTCCGAGAACATACAATCGTTCAAATCCGTCACCCCAACCGGGCGGAAAGCAATATACATGCTGATTGGCACGGAAATACTTTACTCCGTGGCGTATAACCTTACTCTCCCCATAGGGGTTTTCATCAACCACGTTCGCCACCACGCCCCAAAAACAGTAGGGCAAATCATACTTTTTCTCGTGCGACATAAAGCTTCATCTTCCTCGTTGCTCGGTCTTCTATCACCCCGTGCAACTCTTTGCCATATTGTTGTATAAGTGTGCACACGCGCCGAAGCTCATCCTCTGTGCTTGGCTCAAAAGGAAGATGGCCCTCCTTGGTATTTGTGAAATCAACACGGGGGCAGCCATCCACATCTGTGAAAGCGCGCAACTTAACAAGACATCGATCGTTCTTATCCTCGAACTTGGCGGCACAATTAGCAAGTGCGCCGGCAAAAGCATGATAGCCTTGAAGGTAATACCAGATCTTCGCCGGCTTGAGCTCAATCTCGTCGACGAACTGGACGAATCGCTCGTCTTTCAGCAAGAACGGAATGCCTTTTTGGAGAAATGCCTTCTCGCTTGAATAATCCGGAATAAGCAACGCGCGCTTCTGCCGCTCCCTATACTCCTCTTCAAACCAGCTCATATACAGCTGCGACAGCAACGCGGTAGAAAGTGGGAACTTCGCCGTGCCGTAAACCACAGCGTCCGTTCCGCAATATGGACACAGAGCCGTGTCATCACCGTCCTCCTCATGCATCCACTCGGAGATCTCATCCGCTCGAAACCGACTCCCACAGTGGAAACAACCACACTGGCGAGCGTGACGCTTACCAAGAACTGTCCTGTTATACGCCGTAAGACGATTGAACGCATCCTTGTCTTCATAGTGCAGGTATGGGACGAGAACCGACGGCTTGTCGGGAACGATATGAGGCTCTTTCATCCCTAGCACCACCTTATGGGGTTACCGGTCTCGAGCGAAGCGAGAAGCAGTCGCCGGATCCGCTCCGCCGTCCCGTACTTTCCCTCCCGCAGGAAGGGGGCTTTCTCCGACGTAACGTAGAACTCGCGCTCCGCTCGCTTCCCCTCCTCAACGCCGATACCGTCGAATGTCAGCGTCTCTTTTCCCGTATCGAGGCACGTGATATACACCTGCTGGTAGCCATTGGGAGCGGGTTTGCCCACAGGGCGCTGCTTGAAATGCGTCGTTTCAACACGTGGAACGCCAGCGTGCTCGAAATACACCCTTCCGCCCGCCATGCCGACCTCATCATAGGGACCGCGCATCCAAGCGAATGTGCTTCCTGGCGTCGACGTCCAAATCTTTTCTTCGGTCTCCGCATCAACGAGCACCTACTCATCAACGTTGGTGATTATCTCTAGAAAACGATCGAGTTCCTTGAGTATTGCCTCCGCGAGCTCTACCGGATAGACGCCACCATTTCCGTGGGGGAGCATGTGACTCAGCAGAGGAAACTCCGCCTCACCACCGACTTCCTCGACCCGTGACTCAAACTCCGCAACACCCGCCCAGTTGCTCACCCATTCAGCTACATAGTCACCGTTTTCGTGTTCGCAACAATGATCGGACCAGTCGTAGAACGCCTTCTCAAGTTCGCCATAGCGGGCGGCGAAGCGACGGCGTCCAAGCTCTGCGCGCCTCGCATCAAGCCTCCGAGACGCGATATAGCCCTCTCCGTCGATATAGAGGTCATCATAGGGCACCGGCCCTGGCTTGAGCTTTCCCTCTTCAAAACACCGGCAACGTACAGTCGCATCAAGCCCCATATTCCGCACCTCCGTTTCCAATGGAAATCGTCACTGAGGAAACCATATCCCTCCGTGCGGACATAATTAGATTGCTCTTTTGAATAATCTTGAGCAGCTTGCATGCCTGCACACCAGCACCTGGCATGCACGGCATCGTCGATAACTAGGAATGATAAAAGGCATCTGGCACCATTCCTTCTCAAATGCGAGAACGGTGACAGCTCTTTTGTCATGCTATACTTATTTCAGGATTCGTATAGCAGGAGGCTGACATGTCTGCCGTGCAGATGAACATCCGGATGGATTACGCTCTCAAGGCATCCGGCAACGCCGTTATCGCCGAGCTTGGATACACGCCGTCGCAGGTCGTGCGCGCGCTGTGGGAATACGCCACCGTGCAGGGCACGCTCCCGCCCGCCTTGACGCATCTGCTGCGCGCTGATCAAGATGCCGGTGCGACGGACAGCGGCACACTCGACCGCGCATCCAAGGGCGCCTTGATCGTTTCGTCCTTCTATCAGAAGGTCGGCATCGAGGAACCAGTGGGCGGTGACATCGATTACGACGAGCTTCGCGAGCTTGCCGCAGCCGAGCAGCTTGAGAAATGGGGGATCGCATGACAAGATCCCCGCGCAAGGACGTGCGCTCCCCTATCAAGATCCTCGTCGACACCAACATCTGGCTTGACTACTTCCTCGCGCGCGGCGCGCATCACCATGCGGTGAGTACATTTATAGCGATGGCGTACGGGCGCGAGGACATCGCGCTCTATGTCCCATCGCTCTCACTCAAGGATCTGGCGTATCAGCTGGCAAGTCTCATGAAGCTCGATGCACGGCGCGCCGGGAAGGACATCACGCCCGACATCGCCGCTGCGGCGCGCGAGGTATCTTGGGGATGTGTACGCAGTGTGCTCGAAAAAGCCCTCGTCGCACCCATCGGCCACACGGAGGTGCTTGGCGCGTTCACCTACAAGCGCGTCCACGACGATTTCGAGGATGATCTCGTCCTCGCGGCGCTCGACGCCGTTGGCGCGAGCTTCCTCATGACCCACGACGACATGCTCAAAAAGCACGCGGGGGATTTCTGCATAACCGCTGAGGAAGGGCTCGAACTACTCGCTGAACTTGACGGGTAACAACCCAAGCAGAGCTCGACGCCCTTCTCACATTTTACAGTCACCCCGAGCGCCCATCACATCCGTCGGGCTCGTGCCCACCATGCGTTTCTGTACCGTGGGCGCCACGTGCGCGGGCTACGATAGGCGTGCTTGCCATAGCTTGCTCCTTGAAAAAACCGCCCCTGGCAGAACCAAGAGTGGCTCGACGATACGACAATGAAGCCTGATCGTTGTTGTCAGAATGGGTTGAAACGAACCCGTCCCCAACCAACCCTCGGTGGATGTTGACTGGTGGCTCGAGTAGGAAGGGCACGGTTTCAGATAGCGCCTCGGAGAAGGCACCGCTGCACAAGAAATCACATCAAAGTCGGCCGCGTTACCTCAGGCCCGAGCGATGCGCGCCATTTCCGCCGTGCAGCCCCTACCGCTCCGGCTCCACCTGCAGGTCGATCCCGTCGCGATTCGCGAGGCGCTCGAAGTCCGGGCCGAGCCATACGCTCGACTCGCCCGGGCCGAGCACGAGCGGCATGCGGTTGTGCACCGGGGCCACGCTGGCGTTCGGCTCGACGGTGACGATCGAGAGGCATCCGTCCTCATAGATCCCCGCGAGCAAAAACGCCCGCGCGCCGGGCAAACGGAACCGGTACTGCCTGCGCACCATCTTACCCGTGCGCTCGCTTTTCACGCGCTCGCTGCCATGCGTCTCGTAGAACGCGCGCACCGGTACCACGCACCGGCCATGCAGGATGGCGGAGCTCCACATGTCCCGCCCCTCGCGCGCCTGCTGCAGCGCGGTCTCCAGGCGCGTGTTGAACACCGCATGCGGCTTATCCTTCAAGGGAAATCCCCAGGTGAGCGACACGGTCACCAGCGCGCCATCCTCCGCGCGCTCATAGGCCGCAACCGTCGAGCCAGGATACGCGTCGGCCACATCAGCGAAATCATCAACCTCATCAAGCGCATGGGAACCCGGCGTCAGGCGCGCGTCGAGCACCTCCTGCGCTTCGTCCGCCGTCAGCGCGCACATCCTCATGCACATGGCTCCACCTCGCAAACGGTAGCCCTACAACTCACCCCAGGCTACCACTCGCCGCCGCACGCACCCCGCGAGCGCTTGAGCTCGGAGCGATGGCGCTTGTCGGCGAGCCGGCGCTCGCGGGCGGCCTTGGGCACCTTCGTCTTCTTGCGCACACGCGGGGGCTGGGCGCGGCCCTTGATGATCCGCACGAGCTTCTGCAGGCAGAGCTGGCGGTTCTGAAACTGGCTGCGCGTCTCGCGCGCGGTCACGGTGATGCCCGTGGGGACATGCGTCATGCGCACCGCGGAGTCCGTGGTGTTCACGCCCTGCCCGCCCGGGCCCTTCGCGCGAAACACCTGGACCTCGCAATCGTGCGCGAGTTCCTCGGCGCTCATCTGCGCATACCGTGCATACTCACGCCACGTCATGGCTACTCCTCCCCCGTCGCCTCATCGCTCCACGCGCGAAGCCAGCGCCGCGTGCCTACTTGCCCTCCACCATGGTGAGCGAGATCTTCCCGCGTTCGCGATCGACCTTCTCGACCCACACCTTCACGGTATCGCCCACGGCGACCACGTCGCTCGGGTGCTTCACGAAGCGGCGCGCGAGCTTGGAGATGTGCACGAGGCCATCCTGGTGCACGCCCACATCCACGAACGCGCCGAAATCGACCACGTTGCGCACGGTGCCCGTGAGCTCCATGCCGGGTTGCAGATCGTCAATGGAAAGTGCCGCGCGGCTGAACACCACCTCCGGCGCGTCGTCGCGCGGGTCGCGTCCGGGCTTCTTGAGCTCGTCGATGATGTCGAAGAGCGTCATGAGGCCGCATCCGAGCTCGCCCGCGAGCGCCGAGACGCTGCCCACGCGGCGGTCGATGTCCGGGATGCCGCCCGCCGCGAGATCCTTCGCCGTCACCCCGGCACGGTCGAGCACGCCCATGGCCACCTCGTAGCTCTCCGGATGCACCGCCGTCGCGTCGAGCGGGTTCTTGCCGCCCGCGATGCGGAGGAACCCCGCGCACTGCTCATATGCCTTCGGCCCCAGCTTGGGCACCTCCTTGAGCTGCTTGCGGTCGGTGAACGCGCCGTGCTCCTCGCGATACGCCACGATGTTGCGCGCCACGGTGGGCGTGATGCCGGAAACGTAGCCCAGCAGGCTCGCGCTCGCCGTGTTCGCATCCACGCCCACGCGGTTCACGACGTCCTCCACCACGTGCCCGAGCGTGCGCGCGAGCTCTGCCTGATCCAGGTCATGCTGGTACTGGCCCACGCCGATGGACTGGGGCGGGATCTTCACGAGCTCCGCGAGCGGATCTTGCAGTCGGCGCCCCAGGCTCATGGCGCCGCGCGTGGTCACATCGAGGTCCGGGTACTCCCGGCTTGCGAGCTCGCTTGCCGAGTACACGGACGCACCCGCCTCGTTCACGATGGTGTAGCGCAGCTCCGGCGCCTGCTCCGCGATGAACTCGGACACGACCTCCTCCGTCTCGCGGCTCGCCGTGCCGTTGCCGATGACGATGGTGTTGATGTCGTAGCGCTTGACGAGACGCGCGAGCTCGCGCTTCGTGCCCGCGACATCGCGGCGCGGCGGCGTGGGGTACACGACGCCATGGTCGAGCAGCTTGCCCGTCTCGTCGAGCACCGCCACCTTGCAGCCCGTGCGGTAGCCCGGGTCGAGCGCGATGACGCGGGCGCCGCGCACCGGACGGGCCGAGAGCAGGCTCTCCAGGTTCTTGCCAAACACCTTGATCGCCTCCGTCTGCGCGCGCACGGTGAGCTTAGCGCGCAGCTCGCGCTCGAGCGAAGGCGCCATGAGGCGCTTGTAGCCGTCGGCGATGGCGGCGTCGAGCACCGGCGCGAAGGGGCCCTGCCGGCGCGGCCAGCGGCTCCCCAGGCGGGCGACGGCCGCCTCCGTATCCACCCCGACGCGCACGCGGAGCTTCCCCTCGCGCTCGCCGCGGTCGATGGCGAGGACGCGGTGGTTGGGGATCTTGCGCGCCGGCTCGGAGAAGTCATAGTAGGGCTCATACGGGGTCTTCTCCGTCGCATCCACGGCAACCGACACGATCTCGCCCGTGCCCTCGGTGAAGGAGCGCAGGTCGGCGACGTTCTCGGCGTCCTCCGCCACCGTCTCGGCCACGATGTCCTGCGCGCCGGCGAGTGCCTTCTCGGGCGTGTTGTAACCGGCATCGGCGGCCTCGGGCGTGACGTAGGCCGCGGCGATGTCGAGCGGGGTCTGGGCGTCCTTGGGCGCGATCTGCATGATGATCATGTTCGCGAGCGGCTCGAGCCCCGCCTCCCGCGCCTTCTGCGCACGCGTCTGGCGCTTCTTGCGATACGGCTTGTAGAGGTCCTCCACGCGCTGGAGCTGCGTGGCGGCGCGGATCTCGGCCTCGAGCTCCGGCGTGAGCTTGCCCTGCGCGCCGATGAGCAGGATGACGTCCTCCTTGCGCTGCTCGAGGTTGCGCAGGTAGGTCAGGCGGTCATCGAGGGCGCGCAGCGCGACGTCGTCCATGCCGCCCGTGGCCTCCTTGCGGTAGCGGGCGATGAACGGGATGGTGTTGCCCTCGTCGATGAGCTCGACGGCGGCTTGGACGGCAGTCGGCTTGAGGCCGAGCTCAGCGGCGAGCGTGGCGATGATGTCCATGAGGCGGTGCCTTTCTGGTTTGAGATCCGGGCGCGAGCCCGGGCAGCGCGGGCGCGCACGGCGCCCGGCGATCATCCGTGCAAGGTGCACTAGCTTAGCGCAACGCGCGCCCGATTGCACCGGGTCGCACCCGGGTGAGGCGTAGCGCCGCACCCCGCTAGGGTTCGCGCACGGGGTGCCGAATCACCGTTTTGAGCTGCTCGGGCTTGGTGCGCCGCGGGTCACCGAGATAGATCTCGTGATGAAGGCGCACCGCGGGAACCGCCCCGTCCACATCGAGCGCATCGAGCATCGTCTTGGCATCGAACGCCTCCGTCGCGGCGTGGCCTGCGGGTGATTCCCCGCCCGATGCGATGTCGGGTACGAACCCTTCCCCTTCGACGAACGCGGAGAGCTTCTCGATCGTCGCCGACTCGCTGTCGTACGATCCCTTATGCAAAACCTGGGCGCAGCGCCCCTCGGCAAACCGGACCAGGCGCAGCCGCCCCGCTTCGAGCGCGCCCGCCAGCTCCGGCTTCTTCTGGGCGACCAGCTCGCACACGCGTCCGAACACCTCGGGCGTGACGAAATCCGGCTGCCGGATGAGCGACACCCACGAGAGCGCCTGCTTGTTGCCGATGCGCGCACCGTCGAACGCGCCGACACCCGTCCACCACAATCCCTCGAGCGGGGGCACCACGAAGTCGAAATATCCCTCGGGCTGCCACGCGCCCTTCTTGGTCATCTTCACGGTATACGAAAACGCATAGAGCAGGGCGAGCGCCGCTTGGTAGGCACCATCCTGCTCGTTGGGATCGCCCGTCCCCGCGACGGCGACGAAGCTCATCGCCGGGACATCGATGATCGCCGGTTGCTCTTTGGGCTGGTACAGGTCGCGAAACGCGCGCTTGAAATCGTATGCCATGAGCGAGCCCTCCCCTTGCGTCTGCTGGCATCAGCATACTAGAACATATGTTCGAAATCAAGGGGAAGGCACATGTAAAATTACCCCTGGGGTGTTTTTACATCGCGCCGCGGGTTATCCGCGCACGCGCGGTTCTGGACGATTCGCATGAGCGGCGGGAACGCGACCGCGCCGACCACCATGAGCACGGCAAGCAGCACGTACGCCGCTTGGTAGCCGCCGAAGGCCTGCGCCACTTGCGCGACGAGCGCGGGACCTATCGCCCCCACCAGCTGGATCGTGGGGAACATCACGCCGAACACCTGGGAGAACATCCTGCGGTCGAAGAGCTCGGCGCAGATGTTGACCGGCCAGTTGTCCGCGCTGCCCACCACGCAGCCGATGCAGACCACGCCGAGGATGGCGACGGCCTCGTTGGGCACGAGGTTGAGCACGACGCCGACCGCGCCCAGGATGAACGTGAGCACCACGCCCGCCTTCGCGCCGAAGCGGTCGCCGATGATGCCCGCCCCGAAGCTGCCCGCGCAGGCGAGGAACGACGTGAACGTCATGATGAGCGTGCTCTGGTCGAGCGTGAAGCCCACCTCGATGAGCCGCGGCACGAGCTGCACCATGATGCCGCCGGAGAACACGAGCTGCAGGCCGAGCACGATGGTGAGCAGCACGAACACGGGGTTCGCGAAGAAGCGCCTGATCTCGCTCGCCGCGGGGGCGTGCCGTGCGGCGTCCGCCTCCTCGAGCTCCGCCGTCGCGGCAGGCGCGCCCGCCTCCGCAGCTTCCGTCGCGCCCGCCTCCGCCGCCAGCTCCGCATCCTCCGCAAGCTCCGCGCTCGCGGGATCCGCCACCGGCGCGCAGCGCTCCATCGTGTCGGGCGCGAACCCGCGCTGCTCCGGCCAGTCGGAGATGAGCGCCATGAGCAGCACGAGCGCCACGAGCGCGAAGACCACGAACGGCACCGTGGAGAGCGCGGGCCCCAGGGTGCGATACGCCCAGGTATACACCATCGAGGACACGGACCCCAGCAAGATGCCCATGGACGCGAAGCCCTGCACCGTCCCCTTGCGGGTGGGGAACCATCGCGTGATGGGCACGGGCATGGTGTTGTAGCCCCACGCGGACGCGGCGGCGTTCGCGAGGCACATTGCCACCACGAACACGCCCACCTGCGTCGATATACCCATGGCGAGCACGCCGGCGATGAACATCACGCCCCAGGCGATGCAGACCGGCTTGGCCGAGCGGCGCGACGCCATGCGCCCGGCGATGTAGCCGGTAACGACGTTGATGAACGACGCGACGGACATCCCGCCCGTGAGCAGCGCGGCATCCCAGCCGCGGTCCGCCTCGAAGAGCACGGAGGCCACGTTCACGATGCTCGACACCACGCCGGTGAGGACGTAGCACATGAGTGAGCAGAGGATGAGCGGCCAGGCGCGCCAGTAGCGATAGGTGACAGCCGGCTTGTTCTGTGCATCCATCAAGATAATCAACACCAATCAAAAAAGTCGGCGGGGCATGCATGTACCCCCGCCGACTCTTATTTCACATTAGCGTACCATTTGCGCAGCTCACAGCCTATCCGGCCTGAACCTCGGTCTCGGTGGAAGCAGCCTTGGGGCTCTTCACCTTAGCAAAGTACACGGCAGAGACAACACCGACGATCGCGGCGAGCCCAGCGCACACCATGAAGGAATCGGCCGCGGTGCCACCGAAGGCGCCCGCCACGCCGCCGATCATCATGGGCGAGAAGAAATTGCCGAGCGAGCCGGAGGAGTTCAGGATGGCGAGGTTGAACGCCATGCCCACGGTGTCGGACGCCTCGGAGACGTACTGCGAGCTGATCGCGTTGTACACGGCATAGGCGAACGACATCGCGAACGCGCCGGCGAAGACGGGCATGATGCTGCCCGCGGTGAAGATGAGCACCGCGCCGATGGCGCCGAGGATGGCGTTCACCGTGAGCGTCTGGCGCTTGAAGAGACGGTGCACGGGGATCACGAGCAGGCCGCCGATGGCGCCCACGAGCGTGTTGACCGACGAGACGTTACCGGACATGACCGTGTCGCCCAAGCCGGTCTGAGCCAGGAACATCGAGATGTTGTTGCTGAAAACCTGGTTGCAGGAGAAGTAGAAGAACACCATGAGGGAGACGACGATGACCTCGCGCGGGATGCGGGCGCGCTGGGTCTTACCGGTCTCGGCGACCTCCTTCTTGCCCTTGGGCAGGACGATGAACATGACCACGAGCACGACCGCGATGATGAGATAGGTGTAGTAAGCCATCCACCAGTTCTCGGCGCCCAGGCGCCCGGCCACCATGGTGTAGAGCGTGCCGCCGAGGCCGACGAACACCGAGCACAGGCCGAAGAGCAGGCCGCGCGAGTCGCCCTCGAAGTAGTCGGTGATCATGGCGCCGACGGTGTTCTGCACGCCGCCCATGGCGAAGCCGACGGCGATGGCGGCGAAGAGCGCCGGGTAGATGCTGTCATGGAACGCGACGGGCAGCAGGCCCACGAGGTAGATCGCCGTGGAGATGAGCATGCCCGTGCGGCGGTACATGTAGCGCGCGAGGCGGGCGAACACGAAGCTGCCCGCAATGGCGGCGAACGACGAGCAGGAGACGAGCATCTGGATGAGCATGGCGGGCGTGTCGGGGAACGCCTGGGCCACGGCGCCGAGGATCGGCACCGGGACGAGGATGCTCATGATGGTGAACGTGCCGGAGTAGAAGCCCACGAGCGCGCGGACCTGCTCCTTCGAGATCTTGAGAGCCATGGTAGTCCCTTTCGAAAACGCGCGCTTACGCGTCCTGCTCGGCGATCATGTCGGCGAGGTCCTGGAACGTCTTGTACGTGCCGAACTCGGCGAGCGGGATCACCACGTCGAAGTGATTCTCGATCATGGCGCACATGCCCATGCGGTTGAGCGAGTTGGTGCCGAGGGTCGCGGAGATGTCGGTGTCGGCGGCGAGCGTGGAGGCGTCGGCCTTGTAGACGATGGCGGCGTCCTCGATGAGCTTGGCGATGATCTCGTCCTTGGTCATGATGTACTCCTATCTGGAAGAAGGTTTGCGATGTGGTCGGTGCGGCAACGCTGCCGCGAGATGGGCGCGGGGGTGCGAGAGGAGACGGGACGCGCCCCCGCGCAACGGGGTGATCGGTGGGGCCGAAGGCTTACAGCGCGTCCTTGTCGACCTCGAAGAGGAGCGTCGTGTAGCCGTCCATGGGCACGAACTTCGCATGCACGGGCACGGGGAGCTTCGCGCGGATGGCGTCCGCGTTCTCGGCATTCACGCCGAAGATCGTGGAGTTGAACTCGCAGCCCTCCTCGAGCTGGACGATGCCGAAGCAGTAGTCGCCGATGGCGGCGAGCTTGTTGTCGGCGTTGAGCGACACGGGAAGGATCACGCTCTTGAGCACGCCCTTGCCGGAAAGCTCGACCCACTCCGTCTCGTGATAGCCGCACTCGTTGCACGCGTAATGCGGCGGGAACTCCACGGCACCGCACTCGGTGCACTTGCGGCCATAGATGATGCCCTGCTCAAGCCCCTGGTAGAACTTGAGGACGTTGCGTTCAAGCGTAAGCGCCATTTGTACAACACTCCTTTACTCGTCGACGGTGCGGAGGACAGCGATGCGGACGTTCTGGCCGCCGCCGAAGCCGCGCAGCATGGCGGTCTTCGGAAGCTTCTTGACCTGGTGCGCGCCAGCCTCGCCGCGCATCTGGATGACGGCCTCGTAGACGTCGGCGGCACCCGAGGCGCCGAAGGCGTGGCCATAGGAGGTGCGGCCGCCGTTCGTGTTGATGGGACGGTCGCCGTCGAAGGCGGTGCGGCCCTCCATGACGTACTTCCAGCCCTCGCCGCGCGGCAGGTAGCCCACTTCCTCGGCCGCGAGCAGCTGCGAGGAGAGGATGAAGTCGTTCACGAGGAGCAGGTCGATGTCCTCGGGCTTGATGCCCGTGAGCTCGTAGATCTGCTTGGCCGCCTCGGCGGTGGCGTCGCGCTCGAGGTGCGGGCGGGCGCTCTCGAGGCAGGAGGCGGAGACGCCGAGCACCTCGATGGGGGTCTTGTTGAACTGCTTGGCCATCTCGGTCGGGCAGACGATGAAGCACGCCGCGCCGTCCGCGCTGGGGGCGTTGCCGGTCACGCGCAGGTACTGCGTGGTGTGCGGGTTGAACGGCGAGCGCAGGTAATCCATGGGGTCATCGAAGCCGAAGCGCTTGGCGATGTCCTCGAAGGGCTCGCGCTCGAGGGCGAGCGGGTTGAGCGCCGCGGCGCGGCGTCCCTGGTAGGACATCATGTTGAGCACGTCGTCCACCTGCTCGGCGGTGAGGCCGTACTCCTTGCGGTACACGTCGATCCAGTCGTCCTGGCCGATGGCGCCGCCGCCGAGGTAGCGCGTGTAGGCGCGGTCGATGATGGCGTCGAGGTCGGGCCAGATGTCCTCGGTGGTCATGGGGCGACGGAAGCACGCGGGCTTCTTGCCGTCGGGCAGGCCCGTGGCCATCTCCACGCCGCCGGAGAGCACGATGTCGTGTGCGCCGGAAGCGACCGCCATGACGGCCTGCTCGAGGGCGACGTAGCCGGTCGCGCACGCCTCGGAGTGGTGCACCGAACCGCGGCCGCGCATGCCGAACCACTCGGCCACCTGCATGGCGGGGGTCACCGCGTCGTTGAACATCTTGGGGTTCGCGGAGCCGTGATAGAAGTACTCGACGTCGCGCGGCTCGAGGCCGGCGTCCTCCATGGCCTTGAGGGCGGCGTAGCCGAAGCAATCGCCCTCCGTGAGGCCCAGCAGATCCGGATCCTCGTTGATGTTCATGAACGGCGTCGCGCCGACACCGATGATGGAGACGCTCCGGCTGAGCTTGCCAAGCTTCCCGTGTACCATATTCCACCTTCCTTACCTGTTCGCCTCGGGACCCTTCCCGTTGCTTGATTGATACGTTACGCGCTGGCTACCAGCGCTTTAAGAGCGAAACCCTGCTGCCTGTGCCATGGCCTGGAACACATCGGGCGCATGTGTCGCACCGCGCGGGACGCCCTGTCCCAGGGGTGGGCGCGGAGCCTCACCCCTCGAAGCCCTGGAACACCGGCACCCCGGTGTAGACCTTGGGCTCCTCCTCGCCTGCGAGCACGCGCACGGCGCCGGATGCCATGGCCTCGAGCTCGAACTCGCCCGGATACGCGCTCACGGGGGCGATCCAGCCGCACGTGCGCTCGATGTGCGCCACGAGGCCGGCGTCGTGCACCATCCCGCCGCCCAGCAGGATGCCGTCGACCTTCCCCTCGAGCACGCCCGCCATCGCGGCGATGCTCCGGGTGATCTGGTAGAGCATGGTGCTCCACGCGCGCTCGGCCGCCGCGTCGCCCGCCTGGGCGCGCGCGGTCACCTCGCGGGCGTCCGAGGTGCCGAGCAGGCTCACGAACCCGCCCGACTTCATGCACAGGCGCCGCACCTCGTCCACGCTGTGGCCGGCCTCGAGGTAGTCAAGCACCTCCACCACGGGCACGCCGCCGCAGCGCGTGGGCGCCATCATGCCCTCGCCGCCCACGATGTCGTAGCCGTCGATCATCTTGCCGGCACGGTGCGCGGAAATGGAGATGCCGCCGCCGATATGGCACACGATGAAGTTGCAGTCCTCGTAGCGCTTCCCCTGGGAGGCCGCATGGCGGATGGCCGTCTCCTTGAGGTTGAGCGCATGCAGGTGCACGTGGCGGTAGACGCCCTTGATGCCCGTCATGCGCGCCTCGTCGCACAGCTCGTCCGTGTCCGGCGGGTTGACCACGAACGCCCGCTTGCCGTAGGCGCTCGCGAGCTCGTGCGCAAGCTGGCTGCCGAGCTGCGCGGGGTGCTGCACGCCGTTCGCGCCGGCGCGCGCGTGCTCGAGCATCGTCTCGTTCACCTCGTAGGTGCCGCCCTCGACGGGCATGAGGCCGCCGCCGCGCCCCACGAAGGCGTCGATGGTCGCAAGGTCGATGTCGTTCTCCTCGAGCGCAGCGAGGATCGTCTCGCGGCGGTACGGGAGCTGGGAGGAGACGTCCGGGAACTCCGCCAGCTTGGCGGCGTCGTGGTCGACGGTCTTGGTGAAGACCGAGCGGTCGCCCTCGAACACGCCCACCTTCGTGGAGGTGGAACCGGGGTTGATGACCAGGATGCGATATGCCCGCTCCATGCTACTCACCCGCTTCCTGCGCCGCCGCGCGCACGACGAGCATGGCGACGTTGCCGAGCATCTCGTCCACGGGGGCGCTGCGCGAGAAGTCGCACACGGGCTTGGCGAAGCCCTGGAGCACCGGGCCGTAGGCGTTCGCATGGCCGAAGATCTGCACGAGCTTGACGCCGATGTTGCCGGCATGGAGGTTGGGGAAGATGAGGATGTTCGCCCGCCCGGCGACCTCGCTCGGGCGCTTCACCTTGTGCTCCGCCACCGCGGGCATGATGGCGGCATCGAGCTGGAGCTCGCCGTCGCACTTGAGGTCCGGGCGGAGCTCATGCACGCGCTCGACCGCAGCGCGCACCGTCTCGAGCGACTCGTGCTGCGCGCTGCCCATCGTGGAGAACGAGAGGAGCGCGACGCGGGGCTCCCAGCCCAGGAGGGTCGCGGCGGTGTCGGCCGAGGCGATCGCGATGCCCGCGAGCTCCTCGACGCCCGGCTGCACGGTGATGGCGCAGTCGGCGAGGCCGAGGAACTCCCCCTGCGGCCCCTCGAACCCGGGGATCTCGGCGATGCCCAAGCTCGAGGGCGAGGCGACGCCCTCCGCGAGGCCCACGATGCCCATGGCGGCTGCGACGACATCGCCCGTGGGGCACTCCTTGCCCGACGCGACGCCGTCCACGTCGCCGAGCTTGAGCAGGAGCATGGCGCAGAGCAGGTTGTCCTTCGCCCGGCGCGTGCACGCCTTCTGGGAGAAATCGTCGTACGCCGCCGTGTAGCGCTCGACGATGGCGCTCACGACCGCCTCGTCGGCGTTATCGACGTACTCGAAGCCCTCGGTGGAGACGCCCGCCTCCGCGGCGACCGCACGCGATGCGGCGGCGTCGCCCACGAGCACCGGGACGCCGATCTCGGTCTCCACGATGCGCTGCGCCAGGCGCAGCACGTCCGGGCTCTCCACCTCGGAAAGCCCGATGCGGCGCGGCGTCTCCGCCGCCCGCGCGATAATGTCTGACATGAAATCTGCCACGGCTGTCCTCCCCTTGGGTCACGTGCCAAACACGGCGTTTGAACGTGATTCCAAGGTATTTCCGGGAGGGTGGCGGATACAGAGCAGCCCCCGCCGATGTGTTGCGAGGGCTGCGACACTTAGGCGCGGTCTGTGTCACCGTCGCGCGGGGCGGCCAGCGTTGGCCGCCGTGACGCGGCGCACCCGGCACGCTCAGGAGAGCATCTTGCGGATGTTCGCGTAGAACTCCTCCATGACCCCGCACATCTCCTGCGGCGTGAGGTCGGGGCGGCGGTTGAGCCAGTGACTCACGATGCTGAACATGCCCGCCTTGAGGAACTCAAAGAGGAAGTCGCTGTTGGGAAGCGCGGAGAAGCGGGGGCTCAGCGTCACTTGAATGTTGTCGAAGACGAGGTTCGCTGCCTTCGTGGCGAAGGAGGGATCACCGTGGATACCGGTCACCGCGACGATGAACTCGCGAGCCTCGTACAGGATCTCGGCGCGCAAGAGGTCGCCCGCGCTCACCTGCAAGGGTGCTGGGTCGCCCGCCGCGAAGGGCGCGGCATCGAAGCGCGATGTCCGGCGCAGGGACTCGATGAGCTCGTTCTCGGTCTGCTTCACCACCGCGTCGACCGAATCGTAGTACCGATAGAACGTCGAGCGCGACACCTTTGCACGGGCGCACAGGCTCGTGATGCTGATATCGGGAATGTCCGTCGTCTGCATCTCGGCAATCACCGCGTGGCGTATCGCCATGCGCGTCTCGGCCTTGTCCATCGGGTCTCCCCCATCGACTGCGGGCTGCTATTCAGCGCGCACGGAACGCGGAATCGTGTCGGGCGCGCCACCGCCCTAGATTCTGCCAAAACGCGGCGGATTTAGCAAAATGCTCGATTCTATGGGGAGTAGCCTCGCCCTACTTCACCTCGGCGACCTCCTCGCGGTAGCCAGGCCGCCCGGATACGAGCTCGGGCACCTTCGCCGCAGCCACCGCGAGCGTGTCCGCGCGCTTGAGGTACTGCTCGAGCACGTAGCGCAGGTCCTCCTCGGCAATGCCCGCCACGAGCTCCTTCGCCGCATCGAGCGGCCCGTCCACCACGAAGGGGTCGCAGCTCTCCTGCGCGGCCTGCATGAACTGCTCGAGCTTCGGGCACGTGTCCGCGCCGAACGCGTGCAGGCGGATGAGGAAGCTCAGCTGCTCCATCTCGCATACGAGCCCCCATTGGCAGAAGAGCACGCGTACGATGTCCTTGCGCTGCTCGCGCTCCGCGGGCGTGTCCTCGGGCAGCGCCCGCGCGTAGGCCATCGCCTGCGTATGGATCATCTGGATATGGAGCAGCTCCTCGCTCGACGTCACCGTGTCCACCCGCTCATGCAGGGCGAAGCGCAGCAGCCCCCAGTAGCGCGCGATGAGGGCGAAACCCTCGTGCACGTTCGCGAGGAAGAGCGTGCGGTCGCTCGTGGGCATGACGAGGCGGTTGATCACGAACACGAGCAGCACGCCCGCCGCGAGGCAGATGAGGCGCATCCGTATGGCGTAGTGGTCGCCGATGGACATCGAGGCCATCGAAATCGCGTAGGCAGTCCCGAAGAAGGACGTGGGCGCGCTCCCCGGCGTGCCCATGTACCGGCCCGCGACGAACAGCATGTCCACGACGATGACCGCCGCGAGCGGCAGCTTGAGCATCGAGATGCCGTGCACGACCAGGCAGCCGAGCACCGTGCCCACGGTACGGTTGCGCATGCGGCGGACGGTCTCGTCCGGGCTGGGCCGCAGGAGCATGAACGAGGTGAGCGGGAACCAGTACAGGTGGTTGACGGGCGAAAGCAGGCTCGTCGTGCACGTGATGGCGAGCACGGCTGCGCAGCGCACCGCGAAGCGCAGCTCGAAGGAGTCGAGGGTGAGGTGCTTGCGGAAGGACATGAGGCGCAGCCTTGTAAGCGGTGAGACGCGCCAGGCGTGGCTCCGGGGATGGCGCGCGTCGCGCAGCACGAGCAGGATCATATGGAGGTAGCTCCGGAAGAACAGGCGGTAGCGCTCGTTGTCGATGGTATCCGCTTTGGCCAAGAGCGCTTGGGCGCGTGCGGCTGCCTCGTCGCCGCCCTTCTTATCCAAGACGCCGCCCGCTTGACGCGTCAGGCCCGCGAGCTCATGCAGGTAGGGCGGGTGCGGGCAGGTCTGCTGCTCGCGGCACTCGAGCCGCCCCACGAGGTACGCCGTGCGCTGGGCGAGCATGGCGAACATGTCATAGAGGTTCGCGACGGCGGGCTGGACGCTCGCGTTCTCGCGCACCGTATACGCGAGCTTGGAGTAATCGGAGCGCAGGCTGAGCAGCTCCTTCCGCGTATCGGCGGTGATGCCGATATCCGCCATATGGTCGAGCGCATCGGCCAGGCGCTCGACCATCCCATGCAGCTTGGCCAGGTTCGCCTCGCCAGCTTTGGTCGCGATGTTCATGACCGCGATCGCGACGGAGAGCGTCGTGCAGCATGCCACCACGAGCGCAGCCTCGAGCGCCATGTCGTCGAGGAGCTCCGGGCGCAGCTGGAAGAAGACGAAGAGCATCGTATAGGGGATGTAGCGGCGGGGATTGAGCTGCGAGGACCGCATGAACACGAACGCGAAGGACATCACGATGTTCACCACGATGCTCGTCATCCAATTGAACGTGGCCACGCGCGCCGCCCCGAGCGCGATGAAGCTCATGGTAAAGAACCGCAGGTACTGGCTGGGCGGGTTGTACTTGCGATAGCGCATCCTGAAGAGGACTGTGTAGCACGAGACGGGCATCACGTGGCGGATGCCGAAGATCGGCACGATCATCCAGAACAGCACGATGAAGAAGATGGAGATGGGGATTACGGAGAAGAGCTTGGCGGAGAGCTTGGACAGTGTGTCAGTGCGCCACGTCGTCCACGCGCTCTCGAGGTGCTGCACCCTCGCCGCGAGCTTGCCGCCCTTGCCCTTGCACCCGTCCGCCACGCTCGCTCACACCCCACATGAAAGGCCGCCTCTATACCATCGTACCCAATACGGGAGAGGTGCCCGCGCGCATGTAAAATTACCCCAGGGGTTATTTTACATGGGGCGGCACACCCCCCCGCTTCCGGTGACCCGAACGCAAAAGCCCCCTCGGGTAGCACGTACCCGAGGGGGCTCTCAAAGCCTTCGAGACTCTAGGCGAAGCTTAGAGCTTGATCTCGATGTCGACGCCGGCGGGGAGGTCGAGGCGCATGAGCGAATCGACGGTGCCGCTCGTGGGGTCGAGGATGTCGATGAGGCGCTTGTGCGTGCGCATCTCGAACTGCTCACGCGAGTCCTTATCGACGTGCGGTCCCTTGATGACCGTGTACAGGTTGCGCTCGGTGGGCAGCGGCACGGGGCCGGAGACGCGGGCGCCGGTCTTCTGGGCGGTCTCGACGATGAGCTTCGCCGACTGATCCACGACCTCGTGATCGTAACCCTTGAGGCGGATCCTGATCTTCTGGCTAGACAACGTTACCTCCTTGATGTGCGAGGTCATCCTCGCGATTGATACCTACTCAGCGATCGCGAGTGATTACGCGTTGGCACCAGACTTGCTGATGACCTCGTCGGCGACGGACTTCGGCGCCGGCTCGTAGGAGTCGAACTGCATGGTGTAGGACGCGCGGCCCTGGGTCTGCGAACGCAGGTCGGTCGCGTAGCCGAACATCTCGCCCAGCGGCACCTTGGCGCGGATGACCTTGTTGCCGGAGCGATCGTCCATGCCCTCGATCTTGCCGCGACGGCCGGAGAGGTTGCCCATGACGTCGCCCATGTACTGCTCGGGGGTCTCGACCTCGACGGCCATGACGGGCTCGAGCAGGATGGGGTCGGACTGGCGCAGGGCCTCCTTGATGGCCATGGAGCCGGCGATCTTGAAGGCGGCCTCGGAGGAGTCGACCTCGTGGTAGGAACCGTCGAAGAGCGTCACCTTGACGTCGACCACCGGGTAGCCGGCGATGACGCCCGTCTGCAGCGCCTCCTGGATGCCCTTGTCGATGGAGGGGATGTACTCCTTCGGCACGACGCCGCCCACGATGCCGTTGACGAACTCGTAGCCGAAGCCCTCTTCCATCTTCTCGAGCTTGATGACGGCGTCGCCGTACTGGCCGCGGCCGCCGGACTGGCGGACGAACTTGCCCTGGGCGCGCTCGACGTCGTGGCCGGGAGCCTCACGGTAAGCGACCTGCGGCTTACCGACGTTCGCCTCGACCTTGAACTCGCGGAGCAGACGGTCGACGATGATCTCGAGGTGCAGCTCGCCCATGCCGGCGATGATGGTCTGGCCGGTCTCGTGGTTGGTGCGCACCTGGAAGGTCGGGTCCTCCTCGGCGAGCTTGGTGAGCGCGATGCTCATCTTGTCCTGCTCGGCCTTGGTCTTGGGCTCCACGGCGACGTCGATGACGGGGTCGGGGAACTCCATGGACTCGAGGATGATCTCGTGGCCCTCGGCGCACAGGGTGTCGCCGGTGGTGGTGTTCTTGAGACCCACGGCGGCGAGGATGTCGCCGGTGGAGGCGCCGTCAACGTCAACGCGGTCGTTGGCGTTCATCTCGAGGATGCGGCCGAAGCGCTCGCGCTGGCCGTTCGTGGCATTCACCACGTAGGAGCCGGCGTCCACGTGACCGGAGTACACGCGGAAGAACGTGAGCTTGCCCACGTAGGGGTCGGTCGCGATCTTGAAGGCGAGGGCGCTGAAGGGCTCGTCGTCGCTGGCCTTGCGGGTGTCGGTCTCGCCGGTCTCGGGGTTGATGCCCTCCACGGGGGGCACGTCGAGCGGGCTCGGAAGGTAGTCGACGACGGCGTCGAGCAGCTCCTGGACGCCCTTGTTCTTGTAGGCGGAGCCCACGAGCACGGGGTTGAGCTCGTTGGCGAGCACGCCGGCGCGGATGGCGGCCTTGAGCTTCTCGACCGGGATCTCGGCCTCCTCGAGGATCATCTCCATGAGCTCGTCGTCGAAGTTGGCGGCGGCGTCGAGGAGCTCCTCGCGCTTCTCGGCGGCGATGTCCTCGAACTCGGCCGGGATCGCGTCCATGGCCTCGGGGTAGGTCATGCCCTTGTCGTCGGCCTTGAAGTCCCACGCGGTCATGGTCACGAGGTCGATGATGCCCCAGAAGTTATCCTCGGCACCCATGGGAACCTGGATGGCCACGGCGTTGGCGTGCAGGCGCTCCTTCATGGTATCGATCGCATGGAAGAAGTCGGCGCCCACGCGGTCGTACTTGTTGATGAAGGCGATGCGGGGGACGTTGAAGTTGCGGGCCTGGCGCCACACGGTCTCGGACTGCGGCTGCACGCCGGCGACGGCGTCGAACACGGCCACAGCGCCGTCGAGGACGCGGAGCGAGCGCTCGACCTCGGCCGTGAAGTCCACGTGGCCGGGGGTGTCGATGATCTGGATGCGGTAGGCGGGACCGTTGTTCACGTCGCCGCCCTTGTGCCAGAAGCACGTGGTGGCGGCGGAGGTGATGGTCACGCCGCGCTCCTGCTCCTGGATCATCCAGTCCATGGTAGCGGCGCCCTCGTGCACCTCGCCGATCTTGTGGGTCTTGCCGGTGTAGTACAGGATGCGCTCGGTCGTGGTGGTCTTGCCAGCATCGATGTGCGCCATGATGCCGATGTTGCGGGTATCGGCAAGATTGTACTTCTTCTTAGCCAATTCAATTCCTCCCCGGAATTACCAGCGGTAGTGGGCGAAGGCGCGGTTGGCCTCGGCCATCTTGAAGAGGTCCTCGCGGCGCTTGATGGAGGCGCCGACGCCGTTGGAGGCGTCGAGGATCTCGTTGGCAAGACGCTCGGCCATGGTCTTCTCCTTGCGGGCACGGCTGAAGTTCACGATCCAGCGGATCGCGAGCTGCGTGGAGCGACGGGAGTTGACCTCGACCGGCACCTGGTAGGTGGCGCCGCCCACACGACGGGGCTTGAGCTCGAGCGTGGGCTTGACGTTCTCCATGGCCTTCTTGAACACGGCGAGGGCGTCCTGGCCGGACTTCTCGGCCACCATTTCGAAGGCGCTGTAGACGATGCGCTCGGCGGTGGACTTCTTGCCGTCAAGAAGGACCTTGTTGATGAGCTGCGTCACGAGACGGTTGTTATACACGGCATCCGGCATAACCTCGCGACGATGAGTCTTAGATGCACGACGCGGCATGATAAATCTCCTCTAGCGTGGATTTCGATCGCGCTTCCCGCGCGTGGCGGGCGGCGCGCAAGCGATTCGGGTCAGTTACTTCTTCTTCGGGCGCTTGGCACCGTAGCGCGAGCGGGACTGCATACGGTTGTTCACCGCTGCGCAGTCGTAGGCGCCACGGATGATCTTGTAACGCACGCCAGGGAGGTCGCGCACGCGGCCGCCGCGCACGAGCACGATGGAGTGCTCCTGCAGGTTGTGACCCTCACCGGGGATGTAGGCCGTGACCTCGATACCGTTGACCAGGCGAACACGGGCCACCTTACGAAGAGCCGAGTTCGGCTTCTTGGGGGAGGTGGTGAACACGCGGGTGCACACGCCGCGCTTCTGCGGGTTGTGCTGAAGAGCCGCGTTCTTGGACTTCGCGGGCTTGGACTTGCGGCCGTGAAGGACCAGCTGGTTAATTGTAGGCAAAGCGTACTCCTTCTTCTGATGATTCCAGCTCTATACTTGGTGCAACGGCTTGAATCGAGGCGTCAGCATCCACCTTCGAAACACGCAGGATTGAACTTTACGCGCGCGTACCGGGGATGTCAACACACCACGCGCCCGGGCGTTTCCCTATTTTTTGCGATTATCGCAGAATCTCCACATGAGTCATTGGGGACGGGTTCG
>CAPI01000059.1 GCA_000333815.1 [Collinsella] massiliensis | reverse complement strand
CGTCGCGCGTGCTGGGCGCGGGCGGCGTGATCATCAACACGAGCTCCATGGTCGCCAAGATGGGCCAGCAGTCCGGCGTGGGCTACCCCATGAGCAAGTTCGCGGTGAACGGCCTCACCGTCTCGCTCGCACGCGAGCTGGGACCCAAGGGTATCCGCGTGAACGCCGTGGCGCCGGGCGTGACCGCGACCGACATGGTGGCGGCCCTGCCCGAGGAGATGATCAAGCCCATCGCCGACGCCATCCCCTTGAGGCGCGTCGGCCAGCCCGAGGACGTGGCGAACGCGTTCGTGTTCCTCGCGAGCGACCTCGCGTCCTACGTGACCGGCGAGGTGCTTGCCGTCGATGGCGGCATGACCGTGTAAGCTGTCCGCCGTTCTTGCGGGTGCCGCCCATCGACACCCGACCGGCTGAGGGGCGTGCCTCGTGCACGCCCCTTTTTCTTCGCGCGTACCGGTGCTACCGTGCATCCACCACGTAGATGCCCGCGCGCACCTGGTGCCACGGGCTGCGGTCGGGCGCAACCTGCTGCACTCGGCATTCGAACGCGTCGCCGTGGCCGAAGAAGAGCATGATGGCGAGCTGCTCGTTGCAATCCTGGGGCACGAACCCGAGCTTGAAGCCCTCGTAGTAGATGGCGATGGCGTTCGGGTCATGCGGGTTGTCGAACTCCGGAACCAGATCGAGCCGCGCGCCGGCCTTGAGCTGCTCGAGCGCGAGCGCCCCATCCCAGAACTGGAACCCCGCGATATAGAACGACAACAGGTTCCTCGACGGCGTGTACATACCAGCCTCCTTGCCTTGCGCGCCCGCATCGCGCGGACGCCTTTTCTATGAGGCAAGTGTGCAACCCCGTCCGGACAAAACCGTTTGTTTACTTCAATCGGTACAGATTGACAACTAAGTCAGCAAGAACATCATTGCGTCGACGAATATCGTCCGCTGTCCAGGCGCGCTTAGACTCGAGCAACTCGCCGTGCTCTACATCGGCAATGCTCTCATTCAAGAAGAGCCCAGAACGGAGGCCGACGAACTTGTTCGTTTGCTTATCCTTGTAATCTCGTTTCGACCCATCATACGGATGGTCTTCAGAATAGAACGGCTTTTGCCCGAGCTCAGAGTTGTAGGGTGTGAGTGTTAAATTGCCCAATAGATGAACTAATTCATCTTGCAACTCTTCGGCACGCGACTCATTGCCGTTTGCAAGATCATTAACCCACCACTTAGGCAAATGCCCTTCCGGAAGAACATGCTCTATCGTCCAGATCGGCTTACTCTTTCCGCCCGGTCCTATCACAAACTGGTCAAGACTGTCGGGATGACCTTTATCAAATGTGGGGCAACCGCCAACATTACGCTCGAGCGCGATAAGGATATATCGAGCTGTCGTTTTATTTTTGTCATATATGGGCTGATTAAGCGCAGCTCTGAACTGCTCATCAGACGCGCTTAAATCGTGCAGAGCACCCTGTATCAACGCAACGATGTCCGATCCGAATACTTTCTCATTCTGCAACGTGCGCACCACTCCTATGAGACGCGCGCGAATGTTCGACGATTTCGGACTCAACACCACGTTCCTGCGCACGTAGAACGCGATGAGGCTATCGAGGATCTCGTCCAAATCGGCATCATCGAGACACAGCTCATCTTGCCGGGTGCATAGATACATCAACAACGGCAGCGCTTGGGTTGACTCAAGCCGCCGCAAATCCGACAGCTTCTTTCCCAGACGATAGGCATCAGTCGGGTAATCTTGGAGCTGAATGATGCGAGCAAACACCTCTGCGCGTCTGATAAGCGTCTGAAGATAGTTCTCTCCCCCGCTGTATTTTTTCTTGAGAAGCCTCTGGTATTGCGACAATGCCTTTGTTTTCGTTGTCGATGAGGAGCTGTCGCTTTCAAAGGCGTCCCAATTGTTCAGCAAGAATTGGGTCACGACGCTTGTATTGGTATCCTCGCCATCCGATGAGAGCACCTGGGAGAGCGAATCCCACTCCGTCAACGTTTGATTTGTCTGCTCACCTATCTTTTGCGCCGCGCTTAGAAACTCCCCTTTAAGCAGATCAATAAGCGTGAGCGGCAATCCCTTCGAATTAAGGGATGAAAACACGTTGAATGCGTCTCCGAGATCGGGAACGGTAATTCTAAGTAGGTTCGTTTCCATCAGCTTCTGATAGAACTCATTGAGGGAAGAAAAGGAGTCGAAGCATTCATCCAAAAGCCCGCGGATAAAGCGATACCGCTTATAAAAGGATCGATTTCCCCATTTCTTTCGATGCTTGTCGAACAGGCTGCCTAGGAGGTCTACATAGATTTTTTGATCCTGATCGAGTAGCTGAATGCGGGGCTCATTGTTGGAATTAAAGAGCTGACGCTTGATATCCCCCTTCAATACGATGGCCGCCTCGATGGTGGAAAACGAGATGAGCTTCTCACCTATTGCGAGGAGCATCAAGGATATCGTAGTCAAGCGCTGCTGGCCATCGATGACGCTCAATGAATCGGTATCACCGGTAAGCAGAATATTGCCCGCATAGTATCCGCTTCCCTCGTTACGGATATCATCAAAAAGCTGTTCTATCTGCTCGTCGCGCCAAGAATAACCTCGTTGATACGGAGGAATTCGATAGCAAATGTTCCCTGAAATAGGAAAGAGCTCCAAAACATTTCGCGACTCTGATGAGATTTGCATTCCAGCCCCTTCGTCGTTTGACTGATCCATGATCTCTCAAACGCTAGAACTGGACAAGATCTATCAGGCGAACGCGCCGGCTATGCCTCGTCCACCCCCGCCCTCCGCGCGATTACCTCACCGATACGGTGCGGGATGCCGACGATGAGCGCGTTGCCCATGCAGAAGGCGCGCTGCTTGTCGGTCATGCCGACGTTCGTCCAACCCTTCGGGAAACCCTGCAACTGGTCGAGCTCGTCCGGCACCAGACGCCGGTACCTGCCGTTCGACGCCTGGATGATATGCGTGCTCCGGGAAGGCGACCCCCCCCTCGCTCGTGAGGATGGTCCGGGCGGGCGCATCCAATGGGTCGGGAAACGCCATCGCGCCCTCGGAGTACCGGTACTCGAAGCCCGTCCGCTTGTTCACACGCGGTTCGCTCTTCCTTGACTTGCAGTAGCGCCACTTCTCAACCGCATCGTCGGGTACGCAAAATCCGTCCGCCACCTCACCCGCAGAAACGATTACGTCGCCCAAAACAGCACGCGGCCCTTCATATGTGGAACGAACCCGTGCGGTGCAAACCGCTCCTCCCTGCATAACGCCAGCTACCTCGAAAGGCGAGACCTTGCTTCCAACACCGAACTGCTCGGAGTTCTCGAATGGGTCGTCGAGCAGCTCGAACCGGGACGCATCGCCCATCACCTCAGCGGGAAACGCTTCCGCCATAACACCGTCGACAAGGCGCCCATCCAAATCCCACGCCTCGTCCGTCTTCTCGGCATAGATGTACACGCGCCGACGCTTCTGGGGAAACCCGTAATCCGCGCCGTTGACCACGCGCCATTCGACTGCGTACCCCAACAGCGCAAGGCACGACAAAATGATGGCGAAATCACGGCCACGTTGCGATGCGGGGCTCTTGAGCAGGCGGTCGACATTTTCGAGCAACACGTACCGGGGACATCCTTTAAGGCTGAGGAACCGGTAGATGTCCCACCAGAGCACACCCTTCTTACCCTCGATGCCACGCGCATGCGCGAGTGGCTTGGCCACCGAATAATCCTGGCATGGGAAACCGCCCACCACCATGTCCACATCGGGGATGTCGATCTTCCCCGCCTCGTACGCGTCGAGCACACGGTGAATGTCATCATTGACCACAGAGTCCTCACCGAAACGCGCTCGATAGCATGCCGCAGCGAACTGCTTCGCCGGCGTTCCCGGCGGCTCCCACTGGTTCGCCCAAACCGTACGGAATGGCCCGGCAGCCGGCATCGAGAACTCAGGATGCTCGGGGGCATCGTAGCCCTCGAGGCCCAACCGGAACCCGCCTACGCCGGCAAAGAGCTCGGCCACCCGTATCGTCGTTTCGTCCACGATGCTCCGTTCATTCCCCAGCGCCGCATGAGCGCGCTGCCCCGCGTTGTTCCGCATTACTTTATCGATCTCCTCGCCGATATAGCGCGCATTGAGCCAAAAACACTTTTTCGTCTCCTGCGTGCCGTATGGCGTCGGAAGGGTATCGGCTTTGTTGCGACCATGCGGCCGCACATGGCAGCAGCGATTCTCGGTCGATTTCACCGAAAGCTCCGCATGGCCGGCGCGCACGTGGCCTTGCATCTCCTCGTAGCAACGACGGGCCTCGAGCAGATCCGCGTCGGGCATCTGCCAGAAAAGCACCTCGGACAGCTTATAGGTATCGCGCTCGCAAGCGTCCTCGCGATAGATGACAAAGAGGTATTTCTGCCGCAGATACCCCAGGAAGTCGCTTTCCTCAAACGGTCGCTCAGCCAGATCGAGATAGCTGAACGTCGGGAACGAGATGGATTCCTTCGGCATACCGTTGCGCTTCAAGCGCATCGTCTTCGCCTTGATGCCCGCCTTCTCGAACTCCGCGATCTTCATGTACTCATCGATGCCCAGAATATGCTTCGTGATGAGCGCGCAGAGGTTCTTGGGTTTTCGACGTGCTGTGTCGTACCCACAGATACGCGCAAGCTCCTCCTCTGTGCGCCCGAAATATGGCTCGAATCGATGGCGAACGAGCTCAAGCAGGCTCATCTCCACCTCGTCGCATTCGCGCTTGATGCTTTGAACCTTGAGCATCTCATTGAACGTGACCGTCATGTACGATTGCTTGATGGCCCATGCGCGCGGCTTCGCTGGTACGGGGGAGAATGGCTGCGGGCGACGATCGCTCGAGGACGATGCCTTTGTGGCAGCTTCGAGATAGAGCGTATCCGAACCCGAGAGTTCATGCGCATGCCCTGCGCGAATCTTGTTGACGATCGTGTCCCAGTCCTGCTTGAACGTGGGCACATCCTCACGGGGGATTCCCCACAGCTCGACGATCTCGATGGGAAAATCCACCGGGCTTACATCTTTGTCGTAGAGATACGCGACGAGCAGGATGCTCCGCAGCTTCTTTTGAAGCGAGCTTGTCTCCCACGTCTCATCCACGACGCTCATGTAATTGATCAGGCTGATGACCAAGCGCTCTTTCGCGGAAAGCGTTCCGTCCTTGCGCAGCTTAAGCGGGGTCGACTTGAGCTCGGTGCCCACCTGGGCAAAATCCGCTTCCGGGTTGCTGTTGATATCGTAATGGAAGTAGAGTTCCTCGAGCGCGTTACCGAAGGAACCCTTGCGTCGATGGGGATCGGCGATGCCATCGACATCGCACGCCTCGCGCAGCGTCTTTCCTTCGAGCTGCTTAGCATAGGCGAGGATCGAGGCAAGCGATGCAGGGTCGTAGTCTGCCCGCATATCTGCGGATTGGCTCGCATTCGCTTGCCGTGCATCCTCCATGCATCCACCCCATAACGAACATATGATCGATCGGCCGATTATATCGATCGATCATGTGTTCTGGGTGGATCACACGACGCTAAAAGCTGTAGTCCGCATCGAGGAGCCCGCTAAGCCCGACCTGTCAGGGCAGCATCATTTCACTCCCCTGGCTCGGGCAGAATCACGTCCATCCCGTCATCAACGGGCACGTAACCCAACGCTGCCAACACACAGCGACCCACGTGGTACCCCAGGTTCACGGGCACAGCGTTGCCGATCTGCTTGTACTGGTGAGCCATGCTCCCGCAGAACTCCCAATCATCCGGGAAGGTCTGGATGCGAGCGTACTCGCGCACCGTGAGCGGACGCGTCTCCTCCGGATGGCAGCGCTCGGTCTGCTTCTGCGCTGGCGCACATGTGAGCGTGAGACTCGGCTCGTCCCATGAAAGGCGCCGCGCCATGCCGGTTCTGCCGCCGCTCAGGTAATAGCTGCCGCCCATGTACTCCTTCTGCACCGCTTCTGGCAAATCGCGCCAATAGCCGCCCGGGGGAACCTGTTCCATCACGCGGCGCTTCTTCTCCGGATATTCCTGACCCGGGCTGGCGGGGCAATCACGCAGTGCCTCGCGCAGGGTGATCACATAGTCGTGCTCGCGCGGGAAGATGAAGGGGATATCCAGGTCGCGCCGGACGGCGAAGATGATGAGCCGCTCGCGCTTCTGCGGCACATCGAGGTACTGCGAGCGCAGCACGCGGTAACGCACGCGGTAGCCCAACTGGTCGAGTGTCTCGAGCATCGTGGCGAGCGTACGACCGCCGTCATGCTTTACAAGGCCGCGCACGTTCTCGCCGATCGCGACCTTTGGGCGCACATCGCGGATGGCGCGGGCGAATTCGAAGAACAGCGTGCCGCGCGTGTCCTCGAAACCACGGCTTTTACCTGCATAGCTGAATGCCTGGCAGGGGAAACCCGCCTGGATGACCTCGGCTTGCATGCCCGCGAAATCGACCTCGCACACATCACGATTGTCGATGTTCCAACCAAGACCGTGCGTCTCGCTGTTTTGCTTGAGCGTCGCGGCGGCATCGCGATCGATCTCGTTCAGATATACATGGCGAAGCCCTGCGTTGTGGAAGCCGAGCGCCGTGCCCCCCGCTCCTGCGAACAGATCGATGCAGGTCGCGTCATCAAACAGCTCACCGCTCTCGAGCACGCGATACTGTGATTCCGCCTCGCCGCTGAGCTTGCGGTGCAGCCGCTCGAGCTCTGCGCGCGAGAACAAGCGCCGGTTGCGCGCGTCGCGCGTGTCCTTGATGAGGCCGAGCTTGCTCCAGCGACGTACCGTGTCCACCGACACACCCAGCTCAACCGCAGCCGCCGATGCAGTTACAAGGTCTTCCCGCTGCTCGTTCACCTATGCTCCTTTACAAATAATAACCCCTACCTATGCAGGGGTTACTTTATCTTACCATGCGGACAATTCTTGCGCGGCCATCACATATGAGAACCGCTCTGGAATAAGCCCTACTCAGCCGGCACGTCGGGGAACACCGAGTTGAAGAGATCCTCCGCCAACTCGCCATCGGTCGCCGTCGCCAGCGGCAATCCGTGTTCCAGGCGCACGTCATCTAAGACCGCGGGCAATGCCTCGTATAGCTCGTGTAAGGCGGTGGGACGATCGAACGCAAAGGCATACGCCGTCACGCCGTCGCAGCATCGGATGCGTTCATCCGCCGCGCGACCCGAGGGAACCCACGGGTGGTCATAGGGTTCACGTTTGGAGGGAATCACCTGGATCAGGTAGGACACGGCGTTGTTACTCTGTGCGAGAAGCTTCAACGTGTCCCACAAGTCTTTCTCGTCTGATGCCTTGATGGTATTGAAGCGATTCTTCACCTCGAAATACCCGGGCTTGCCCCACGACGGGAGCAGCACGCCCGGAGCGGTGCGCAAGTCCACTCCGCCGCCATTCGACCCAAGCTCTACGAGGCGTTCCGACAAGCCGAGCACTTTCTGATGCCACAATCCAATGGCATTGGAAAGCGACTTGTTCCGCGAACGCAAATCGTCGAAGTCAACGATGGCGCGAAGCGGCTCATCGAGAATCTTCGCCTGCGCTACGAGCGTAAACGGATCAGGCGGGAGCGGATCCTTGGAACGAGCGGCGAACATCTTTCCAAAAACGTGATCTGCCACCTCAAACAAGCGATTCTCATCAATCCACGAAAGCCCGTACGCATGCATGGCCATCACTCCCCTCTCATGGATGGCAGTAGCATACCGCATGGTTCGGACAGCAGCGAAACCGCGCCTGAAGTTCACCCCGTGCTACTTACTGTGGAGGTCATGCGAGTTTTTGAGAAGCAGTCTCAATATGAGAGAAGGAGAATCCCATTTTGTCATAATGGGACACGCAAAATGCATGGCCGGCGCGGCCATGTGCCACCATCTCTACGTAAGGAGAGCAGCATGAAGTTCGTTTGCCCCGTTTGCGGTTACGTTGAGGAGTACGACGGCGAGGAGCTGCCCGAGGGCTTCAAGTGCCCCCAGTGCGGCGTTGACGGCTCCCGTTTCATCAAGCAGTCCGAGACTGAGATGACCTGGGCCGCCGAGCACGTCATCGGCGTCGGCAAGCTCCCCGAGGTCTCCGAGGACATCGTGAACGACCTTCGCGCCAACTTCGAGGGCGAGTGCACCGAGGTCGGCATGTACCTGGCCATGGCTCGCGTCGCCCACCGCGAGGGCTACCCGGAGATCGGCCTGTACTGGGAGAAGGCTGCTCACGAGGAGGCCGAGCACGCCGCCAAGTTCGCCGAGCTCCTCGGCGAGGTCGTGACCGACTCCACCAAGAAGAACCTCGAGATGCGCGTCGAGGCCGAGAACGGCGCCACCGCCGGCAAGACCGACCTCGCCAAGCGCGCCAAGGCCGCCGGCCTGGATGCCATCCACGACACCGTGCACGAGATGGCGCGCGACGAGGCGCGTCACGGCAAGGCGTTCGCCGGCCTGCTCAAGCGTTACTTCGGCTAAGCCGCAGCGCAATCGCTTGTACAAGGGCTCGTCCTTCGGGACGGGTCCTTTTTTCGTTTCACGCGCCCGCCTGCTCCAGGCGAACTCGTTCCAGTTGTGTGTGTATCTCGGACGCGCCCCATCGGAAAGCGAGCCGCGGGGCAGCAAAACCCCAGGTCGCAGAATCGCGAAAGCGGCGTCTCGCCACGCAAACGGAAGAGAAGCACACACAACCGCATTGAGCAAACGACCCACACAAAAAGGGAGCCGCCCGAAGGCAGCTCCCTTCACCATGTTTGGATGAGCGAGACGGTTCGCGCCGCTTACCCGCGGTACCCGCCGCGGCCACCGCCGAAACCACCACGGCCACCACGGTCGTCACGGCCACCGAAGCCACCGCGCCCGCCGTTGTAGCCGCCACGGCCACCGCGATCGTCGCGCCCGCCGAAGCCACCACGGCCACCGCCGTTGTAGCCGCCACGGCCGCCGCCGAAGCCACCACGGCCGCCACGGTCATCGCGACCACCGAAGCCGCCACGGCCACCACGGTCGCCACCGTGGCCGCCGAAGCCGCCGCGGCCGCCGCGGTCGTCACGACCACCACGGTCATTACGGCCGCCAAAGCCGCCGCGCCCGCTACGGTCACCACCGCGACCGCCGCCGAAACCGCCACGGCCACCGCGGTCGTCGCGCGCGCGATCGACGTCGCAGCCCATCTCGGTGAGCGGCTCGATGATCGAATCGAGCACGCTCAGCAGCGTGCGGGCGTCATCCGCGGAGAGCGTCGGCACGAGCTTCTTGCGCTTGTTGCCGCGCGCCTCGGCCATCGCCACCGCGTCCTCGCTCGCGAAGACCACGATGTGGCGCATATCGCCGTCCTCGGGCTCGATGCGCCCGACGATGTCGTTCTTCTCAGCCTCGATAAGCAGCTCGTTCAGGGCGCGCAGGCGCATGCCCAGGAGGTCTGCCATCTCCTTCTCTTCCATGCGTGACTTGAGCTCGAGCAGGTGCAGGGCGCGAATCAGGTCCTTCGTGCGCTCCGCCTCCTCGGCCGCCTCGTCGGCGAGCGCCGACTTGCGGTTGCGCAGCAGGCGCGCCGCGCGGTTCACCTTGTCAAACAGCAGGTCATCAAGATCCTCGGCGGCGGGCTCGGCCTTCTCCGCGGCCTCCTCGTCACCGGCGTCCTCGGCGGAGCCCTCGTCCTCTTCCTCGGCATCCTCGACAACGACCGCCGCGGTATCCTCGACCACCGCGTCGTCGAGCTCCTCGGCCTCGAGGGCCGTCTCGATGCCGTCGACCTCCACCGTCTCCTGCTCCATCATGTTCTCGTTCTCTTCGTATTCAGCCATACGTTCCTCCTACCCTTCCGGGTCTCTCTGGACGCTCCTTCTCGCGCCTTCACACTCAGGCCTTCCGGCCAGCGCCGTTTGGCGCGCACCTAGTGTAGGGGGTGGAGGCGAGCCGTTCGCCGCAGAAATTGTGCGCGCACAAAACGCGCACGTACGGGGCGGGAGATGGCCTCGGATGTTGTAGATAGAACGCTGGCTGCGCGGCCAGCCGCGCTTACAACGGCGCGACCACGAGCATGAGCACGAACGCCAGCGAGAACACGACGATCGTCGCCACGTAGACCGCCCTGCTCATGCGGAACGCCCCGTCGCGACCGAAGCGCTCGATGACCGCCTCGGTTCCCTCGGCGCGCATGGCGAGCACGAGGTCGCGTCCCTCAAGCGACGACGCCTGCTCCGCCTCCGCGCGGGCGGCGCCCTCGCGACCGTAGCGCGCGAGCACCACGCCCGCCAGCTCGAACCGCTCGCCCGCGCGGTACGCACGGGTCATCTTCGCGAGGTGCGAGGCGCTCGTTGCCACGGGATAGAGCGCGAGCGCGCAGGCGAAGAACACGTCGGAGAGCGGCTCGGTGGCCACCATGATCGCCGTATGGCGCTCACCGGCCGCCACGAGCAGCAGGCCGAACACCGTGAAGAAGAATGCGGTTCCGAGGTACTTGAGCAGCTGGCCCTTGAGCCCGGTGAACTCGCTGTCGCGCTTGCCCACGACCGCCTGCAACGTTTCCATGACATCCTCGCTTCCCGGTTCCCCGCGCCGATTCCCGCCGGCGCCGTCGGTGGTATGCAATCTCAACCTACCCGCCGTGCACACGAGTTGCGTCAATGGATTGTCAGCGCTTGGTAAAGACACGGGGCGGTGCCGACCGTTCGGGACGCATATCGCCCCGCTCGCCGCACCGCCCCGCGCGTCAACGTCAGATGCCGCCGGGCACCCTGGCTGCCCCGGGAATGATCGCCGAGCCTATCGCTCCGCGAGCTCCACGATGGTGGGAAGGAGCCCCTTGATGGTCTCCGCGCTGATAAGGATCGTCTCCGCATGGATGAGCAGCAGCCCGCACCCGAGCGTACCCTGTGCCTCCATCTGCAGCGCCTGATGATGCGCCTCGCTTGCTGCGCGGAACGCCTCGTCGCCCTGCTCGATGAGCTCATTGGGGTCTTCCCCGCGCTTAGCGCACTCGATCGCCTCGAGGTAGCAGCTCTTCGCCGTGCCCGCGAACGAGATGATCTGGAAGCTCACGGCCTCGTACGGCGGGCTCGCGAGCT
>CAPI01000060.1 GCA_000333815.1 [Collinsella] massiliensis | reverse complement strand
CCCTATGAAAGCTTGTTGAAGATACGGGAACGCCTATGCATTAACTGAAGATGCACGCGCATTGCTCTCATGTGTGACTTGACGCATGAAGGGAGACGCCATCCGATTAGATGCATTTTGGCGCTACTCCACTTGGCTTGAATCAACTTTCATCGACCACTTATTGCTGTTAAGCGACCTAATGATCAGATCGATAATACTCAGTATGTACTCTTCATCAATTTCCCCATCAGCGTCTGATGCTTTACATGCAACTTCGCACAGCGAGCTAATTTGTCCCGCTGCGACCTCAAGATGCTTAAATCGACCGTCAGACTCTAGCATTTTCAACGCTTTAATCAGCAGCGCAGATTGAAACCCGCTATAAAAGCAAGTCTTGGCTAATCTGCATTTTTCTCTATCAAGGCCGCGTTCTGTCACATAGCTTTTAATCCGCTTGTAAGCATCAATACTGCATCTGAAATACTCTGAAAGCGAGCTTTGGTCGATGTAACCAGTTGGTATTGACGACATCCTCTTTAAAGCTTCTGCCCGTCCCATCGCAAGGAAGATGTCATTAACATCGAGAAAACAGGTATATAGTGTTGATCTCGCCACCCCAGCATTCTGAGCGATTTCCTTCGCGGAGGGAAGACTTCCCGGAGAAACCTCCATGCACTCCTGAAGTGATTGAAGGATTCTATCTGAAGCTTGGCCACCCTTGTTTATAGCCATACCGAACCTCCAAATGTTAGACATTGTCTAAGTAAATCATAAACAACCCGCGCTCTCGAAGTCAACAAACGCAAGTTATTCCGTTTAAGCGTGAGCACGAAGAACACGTTGAACGCGTACGAAGAGTTAGACGCCGGGAGACGTACAGAGGGGATCCGCATATAAGACAGAGGGATTGTCGAGATGACGCTGCTGACGCCCTCGGAGGGCATGACACAGGTCGAGGCGGTCGAGTTCTGCGGCGCCATGTCACCGTTAGGGAGTGCGGCGCACATCCTGGACCGCCTAGACCTGGTACCCCAGGCGCCGCCGGCGCCCGGCTATCGTATCGTACACCGTCCTGCCGCCCTCGCGGAAGGCCTTGAGCCGCCCGTGGACGTACCATTCCAGGTAGCAGTCGAGCATCCCCCTGAACTCGTCGAAGCCGACCTGCGACCAGTCCCGGCCGTTGTAGAACTCCTCCTTCAGGGTGCCGAAGAAGCCCTCCGCCCGGGCGTTGTCGGCGCAGCGGTCCTTCCTGGACATCGAGCGCACCACGCCGCCCTCCGAGCAGATCCGCTTCCAGGAGCGGGAGCGGTAGGTCGACCCGCCGTCGGAGTGCGCGACCAGGGGCTCGGTGAATCTACCCCGATTTCGTTTACACCCCTACGCCGCCATCGGGCGGCGATCCTCCTCGGGCCAGTTGGCCCTCTCGAACTCCTCGGGGCTGAGGTAGCCCAGCGCCGAGTGCGTCCTGACCCTGTTGTAGAAGCACTCGATGTATGATGTGGCAACACCTTTTTGGACAGATCTACGAGAGGATCAGGCCCGCCTCCCTGAACCCTGCCGGCGTCATGTAGCCCAGCGTCGAGTGCAGCCTGCAGTTGTTGTGCCGGTTCACCCAGTCGAAGAGCTCCGTCCTGAGCCGCTCCTCCGAGGCGAAGGCCCTGCCTCGCACCAGCTCGCGCTTGAGCACCCTGTTCGTCGACTCGACGACCGCGTTGTCGTAGGGGTTGCCGGGGCGCGAGAACGACCTCTCGATTCCGAAGGCCGAGAGCAGCGCGTCGACATCCCCGTTGCAGAACTCGGAGCCCCTGTCGCTGTGGAAGACCTCGATGTCAGTGAGCGGGAACGCCACGTTCGAGAAGGCCGCCTTCACGAGGCGCGCGTCCTTGCGCCGGCCGCACGAGCAGCCGGCCATCTCGCGGTTGCAGGGGTCGACGAGCAGGCACACGTAGCACCACGAGCCCCCGGCGCGGACGTAGACGAGGTCGGCCGCGACGTGGGTCCGCGGCGCGTGGCCGTCGAACCCCCTCGCGAGCACGTTGTCGGCGGATGGCGGCTGCGCCGGCCGGGCGCCTCCCCTCGGCGCGCGGCCAGAGTACGCGCCCGCAAGTCCGTTCTCCCCCATGATCCGGCATATCCTGCGCCTGGAGGCGGTGATGCCGGCCCTCTCGAGGGCGACCTTCAGCCTCCTCGCGCCGTACCCGCCGCGCGAGGCCTCGAACGCGCCGAGCACGTCGGGCTCGATCGGGTCGGGCGCCTTCGGGCGCGGCGGGTGCGCGAGCATACGGTAGCACGTGGAGCGGGGCACGCCCAGGATCCCGCGCCGCGCCGATACCGGGTAGCGGCGGGCGTTGGCCGCCATCGCCGTCGCCTTCGTGCGAACATCGGCGCCGCCTGTTTTAGGACGTCGACCTCCATCCGGAGGCGAGCGTTCTCGCGCTCCAGCTCCAGCAGCCTCGACTCCTCGGGCGTGCGGTTGTCGGCCGCGCGCGTCGAACCGGTCTCGTGGACGCGCTTCACCCAGCGCTGGAAGGTGGACTTGCCGAGGTCGTACTCGCGCATGATCTCAGAGGCGGGCTTTCCGCCGTCGTAGAGCGCGACGACCTGGCGCTTGAACTCCTCCGTGAAGTGTCTTGGGTGCTTCGGGTCGCGCATGGGGCCTCCTTTCCTCGAAGGGCCCTCAGACTCTCATCGATGTGTCCAATTAAGTATAGCCACATCATGTAGTCGAATATCTCGAGCGCGGCCTGGTCCCTGGTCTCGAACGTCCTCGCGTGCACGCACTCGGCCTTGACGAGACCCATGAGCGACTCCATGGCGGCGTTGTCCCACGGGCTTGCGACCGACCCCATCGAGGGCCTGATCCCCGCGTCGCGCATCGTCCTGCCGAGCTGCAGCGAGACGTACTGGGCTCCGTGGTCGCTGTGGTGCACGCAGCCCGCGGGCGGCCTCCTGCGCGCTATCGCCATCTTGAGCGCGTCGTCGGCGAGCTCCGCCGCCATGCGCGGCGACATCGACCAGCCGACGATCCTCCTCGACCATATGTCCATCACGACCGCCAGGTACAGCCAGCCCTGGTGGGTCCTCACGTAGGTGATGTCGGCGAACCGGGCCCTGTCCGGGCCGTCCGCGCTGAAGTCGCGCCCCACCAGGTCGGGGGCGGCGCCCGCCTGCGGGGCGGCGGGCTTCGCGGCGCCCTTGGGGCGCCTGGCGCAGCCGCGCGTCGTACCGGCCCACCCGTTCTCGCGCATGATGCGCGCCACGCGCTTGCGGGACGTCGAGACGCCCGCTTTCCTGAGCTCGGCGAAGACCTTCGGGGCGCCGAAGTGGCCGCGCCCGAGCTCGCAGGCCGCGCCGATGGCCGCCGCGAGCTCGGCGTCGCGCAGGTCGTGCGCGCTGGGCGGCCTCGAGCGCCACGCGTAGTAGCCCTGCCTGGTCACCTTGAGCGCGGCGCACATCTCCGATATGCTCCAGACCCCCTCGTTCATCAGGACGAACGCGAACTTCGCCCTCTCCGCCTGCGCGCCTACAGCTGCCTGCTGGCGAAGAAGGCGCTCGCTTTTAAAAGTATCTCGTTCTCGCGCCTCAGGCGCTCGTTCTCCCGCTTGAGCCTGCGGTTCTCCTCGGCCACCTGGAAGGGGTTGGCCGAAGGGTCGGCGCCCGCGGCGTCGGCCTTGTTGACCCAGTCGGATATGCTGCCCGCGTCGCAGCCGAGCTCGCGGGCGACCTCGGCGTAGGTGCCGCCGCGCTCGCGGTAGAGCTGCACCGCCCGCTGCTTGAACTCAGCCGTGTACTTCGGCGACGGATGTCCCATGTCTGCCTCCGTTTCCCCGTTCCGCACATCATGGCGGAACGGAACTCGATGTGTCAACGAGACCGGGGCAGATTCAGATTCACCAGTCGGCGAGGATCCTCTCCCTGTCCTGTCTCGAATACATCGCGAACCTCCCCGTGTCGAGGTCCAAGTATCTGCCGCGCTCCCTTAATACATTTTTCGCCAATCGCGCAAATCTTTCGTCGCCGGTCGTGCCAACGCATTCTCGCCGGTTCTGCCAACGGCCTTTCGCCGTTTTCGGCTATTCCGCGTCCCTCCTCTCACACGGCAGACGCGACCCACGATGGTGCTCACCGCCACGCCGGTGATGAACGCCTTTCCCCAGCCGCCAATGTCGAGGTACCCCAGCTCGTCAGTGACAAGTAGTTTCGAGCGTGACCCGCGCCTCGGCTGCGGCGAGCGGTACAATCCTCTGACGCATACTGCGAATCAGCCCCCAAATACCGCATGCATGAGCTGGCCTCGGGAATCTTGCCTTCCCTTGCGACGTACTACGGTGTCGCATAGTCTTCTGGCCGATGAAGCCCATCCCTGGCAGTTCGAAGCAGATGCGTAGGGCAGCGCCCAGGCGCTCATGCCCCTAGAACCTTGCTCTTTGCGGCGGCGAATTCCTCGTCGGTGAGCGCTCCCTTCTCGTGAAGGTCTGCCAGACGCGAGAGCTCATCCGCAAGGGAAGTTCCCGCATTGCCGGCAGATTCCGGAGAGGGGCATACTAAGAAGCGCGGATTGGAAGCGGCGTAACACCGAACCACTTCATCGGCATCTCGCACAAGCCGCATAATCTCAGCTCGAGGACATGCGGGGTTTAGGGCAACTCGTAGGCGCACGCGCCGGTCTGCATCCAACGCAAGGCGCACCAGCGCCTCTGGCGGACACAACGGGTTCTGGGCGGCGTTCCCACGCACATATGCATATGGGCCTTCGTTCCACGTGAGGCGCATCAGTGTCTCCGACGGACACGACATGTTTTCGGCGACCGCCGCGCGCACAGGTTCTAGTCTGTCATTCGCGAGTCTCGCCAGCGTCTCCGGCGGGCACGAGGGGTTTCGGGCAGTGAGATAGCGTACGTTATCACTCGCGTCACTCGCAAGTCTCGCCAACGTTTCGGGCGAGCACGACGGGTTCCCGGCGAGATTACTGCGCAAAAGCTCGTCCCCACCCTCTGCGAGAAGTGACAGCGTCTCCGGCGGACACGAAGGATTACCAGCGACCGCCGTGCGCACGCCCTCATTCCTGTCCAACGCGAGTCGCGACAACACCTCCAACGGGCACGAAGGATTACCAGCGACTTCCCGTTTCAGCAATCCCCACGACGCGAGCCGCACGAGAGTCTTCGGCGGGCACGAGGGGTTCATGGCGGCCAAATCGGCCATAGTGCGCATGGTCACGTCCGTACCGCTCGCGAGACGCGATAGCGCCTCCGGCGGGTACGAGGGGTTCTGAACGGCGGCTCGACGCACGCCCTCGTCCTTATCTTTTGCGAGAAACGACAGCGCCTCCGGCGGGCACGAGGGGTTCATGGCGGCACCAAAGCGTATTTGTTGATCCTCGTCCTCCGCTAGCCGTGCGAGCACGTCCGGCGGGCACGAGGGATTCTGGGCAGTGCTCAAGCGCACACTCCGGCACTCGTCCTCCGCTAGCCACGCCAGCGCCTCGGGCGGACACAAAGGATTTGCGGCAGCGCTTTGACGCACATCCTCATCCTCGTCCTTCGCGAGGCGCGCTAGCAGGTTCGGCGGACACAAGTGGTTCCGGGCGATGCCATGAATCAATTCCTTATCCGAGCCTTCAGAGAGGAGGTCGTAGACATCTCTTGGGATCTCTCCCTTGCCTAGCGACTCGGTGAAGATGGCACGGTGTCTATTCAGAGTCTCTTGCGTGGCGTCCATGATTCCCCCAGCCCGTCAATCAATCAAACATGAGCTCGAGGTAATTATATCCGAGGAGAAGGCTCAGGTTGTTGTTGCCGCCACCCCGCCAGATGGAGGGACGAATCGCGGAGCCGGAAAGCGCACTTTACAAGGAGTGAGCCGTCGAGCGCACGCACGCCACAGACGTGGCGAGCGATACAATCCTCTGACACATGGCACCCCTCTCCCAGAATTGAATTATGCCCCGCGATGGTCTTTGTAACGCGTCCGTATTCTGAGCGGCGAGTTCAGATGTTGGCACGCCTTCGTTTGCGCGCCGTGAGAAGGAGCGGAAAAGAGACGGCAGTGTCGAACAGCAGGACGGCGAAGAGCCAGGCGGCAGGCGCGCCGGCGCAGGATACAGATACGCTACTACCCTGCAGCGATGGACGCACAGCTGATGGCGAGCTTGGCCGACGGGCACTGCTTGCCGAGCCTCGTCTTCAAAGCACGCGTCGAATAGATGCTCGTGGGCTGTCCCGAGAATGACGACGGTTTATCGCTGTTCGCGAAGACGCTCCAGATGTACTCACTTAGGTCGAGAACATGCACAAAGCGAAGCAGCGATACATTTACCACTTGAAATCCCCATCGGGGTGGAAGCAACGGCAGTTTCAATTACATGAGCAATTGCAAGCATCAGAGTACAGCGAGGATTCTGCACCGCAGTCGCCGATATTTCCGTACGCCATGCTATGCATAGCATCAACGATTCTCAGCATTCCAATCCCTTTTCTATAGAAACCGCTACTAAGATTGAAATACGCCAGGATAGGTCGAGTTTGCCCCTCTTGAATGAAATATCATGCCTGAAGTTCGGCCTTATCCTGCAATTTTGCTAGGAACAACTAAGAGCATGTGGTCAATCAGTTTTTCACCCCGCGAGACGATGAACGCCGCATTCACCCCGATTTAGTGCCGTACGACAAGCTCTCCGAGCAGAGCCGCGAGTACGACCGCGTCGCCGCGCGAACCATCATACGCATCCTCAAGCAGGCCGGATTCGCGGTGGTTCGCTAAACGGCGAACAGTAGAACAGGCTAAACGTTCCGCACGCTTACCTAATCCCGTACCACCTCGCCCAGAAACTCCTCGTCGAACGGCACAGCGCCGGGGAACGTCGCGTCCCCGTCCGTGGCCACAACGATGTAGTTGTCGTCGCTCGCCCAGGCGTCCTCCTCCACGGGGATCACGCACACGTGGGCGAAAACCTGCGAAAGCGTCGCAACAGTGCTGCGCAGCACGCTGGTGTCGCCGTCACGCGCGACCACGTTCGTCGCGTACACGCCACCGGGGTTGAGACACGTGCGCACTGCCTGCGCCGCCTCGACGGTGGCAAGCTCGCGCACGGGCTCTCCTCCAGAAAACGTGTCGTTCACAATCGCATCGTAGCGCTGAGCCTTGGGCTCGCCCGCCGCCAGCCTGCGCGCCCGCTTGTCCAGCACCGCGCGCCCATCGCCTTCATGCACACGCAGGCGACGTCCCGCGTAGCGCTCGATCATATCCAAGTAGAACCAACGCCGCGCCGCCTGGATGATCGCCGGGTCAATCTCGACCACGTCCACATGCAGGCAATCATGGTCGAGAATCGCATGCTTCGGCCACGAAAACCCGCCGCCGCCCAGCGCGAGCACGCGTTCCACGCCATGTCCGGTCGCCGCGCGCACGGCCTCTTCGGCATCGAATACCACATCGAAGGCTTTGATGTACTTGAACACCGGCTCGCAACTCTGAAAGCCCAGATACGTCGCAGACTGGTACACGCCGCCCAGGCGCATGACGCGCACGGGCTGCCCCTTCGCGAGCCGCGTGTACACGAGTGCGCGACCGGCTTGCGTGCGCACGACATGCGGGTTCACCAGCACGAGCGCGAACATCACGATCGCGACGACCACGATGACGCCGATCACCGGAGCGGGGAACTGTGCCAGCTGGAAGACGAACGCGAGCACCAGCACGAGCGCCACGATGCCCACCGTCACCGCCGCCTGCTTCACGGGTGCGCTCGCGCCGCGCGTGCCCGCGAGCACCTTGCCGGCGACCTTTGCCTCAAGCTCTTCCGGCGTATCGGCCGGGGCGTCGCCCAAAAGCTTCGTCTCGATGTCGCTCGGAGCCCTGCGCTCCTCCGCCCCGCGCGACATCGCAGCCGGTTCTTGTACCGTCGCGCCCGCGGGCTTGCCCTCGGTCTGCCTATCCTCGTTCATCGAGACTCCTCTGCTGGTACAGTCCATGGTCGTGGAACCCTAGCATTCTATAGTACTCCCTTGTCCCCACGGCGCTGATGACGTTGATGCGCTCGTAGCCGGCCTCGCGTGCGAGCTCGCAGGCGCGCTCGATAAGCCGACGACCAAGCCCGTGGTGCTGCGCCGCCGCGCCGTCCTCGCCCACGCGCGTCGCCATGCCGTAGACGTGCACCTCACGGATCATCGCTTCGTCTGCATTGATAATGGGAACAGGCGTCGACGGCGCGCTCGAATCGAACAACTCGGCGGCGAGGTCGGCAACCGCCTCGTGTTTTGGCAGGGAGAGGCGGAGAAAACCGGCGATGCGACCTTCTGGTGTCACCCACTGCAAGAAGCGCTCGCTCGTGGCGCGCGTCTCGTAGGGCACCACGTCGAGCGTGAGCGCGTCCACGTCCACCTCGCTCGTCGCGATCTCGCGGTAGCGGATCTCTCGCACGGGCGCGCCTCCGGCGGCAGACGCACGCGCAAGCCGTTCCTCCACCATCTGCCGCAGGTTCGGCTTCTTGTTGCCCGCCATGATGTCGCCGGACGAAAAGTCGCGGATCATACGCGACACGCGGCAGAACGCCGGCGTGGCGAGCACGTCGGCTGCGAGCACGCCCACAAGCTCATCCTCTGTGTAGGGCACCCAATCTCCCCCTTCGTAGCGCTCGCGCAGGCGCGCGCTCTCAATAAGCGCACAGGGGTAAAGCTTGACCTCGTCCGGCTGGAATGCGGGGTCGGTCACAAAGCGCCGGTAATCCGCGCGGTCGCTCTCGGGCGTGGCACCCAGAAGGTTCACCATGGCGTGTGCGTGAATCTTGAAGCCGAAGAGCCGAAGCAGCGAGAACGCCCGACCGATCTGCCCAACCGTGGTATTGCGACCGTTCGCATCAAGAATATGCTGGTCGACGCTTTGCACACCCATCTGGATTTTCGTGGCACCGAGCCGGCGGATGTGAACGAGCGCCTCGGGCGTAATGGCGTCCGGCCGCGTCTCGACCACGAGCCCCACCACGCGATGCCGCGCCCGCTCGTTGCGCGCGTGCTCGCGCTCGAGGTCGGCCAGCGTAGCGCGTTGCCATTTCGCTGCCTGGCACCACGCGGAGCTCCCCGCGTAGAGGTGCGCGACCGCTTGGTTGTAGGTGAGCTTGCCGGCGTCGACGGCGCGCTGCGTGGTTTCGAGGACGTCGAGCGGCAACCACGAACCCGCCTCGGTTGCCGGCGCGGCAGCGGGCGCGGCCTTCGGCATTAACCCGCACGCCACGTACTGAGCGCGGCGCTCACGGACACCCGGTGGAATCACAGAGACGCCGGGCGCAGCTTGACCGACAGGGTGGCACCCGGGATCTTCGGCATGCGCCGCGCTCTCCGTCCCCGGCATCGCCCCCGGCTCATCCGCGAACCCGCGCAGCATCGGGTTCGCCGCCTCGCCCGCGATGGCGTCGTCGTTGAGCGCGCGAAAAAGCTCCGTCACGAACCAAGTCTGGTATTCCTCCGGATAATCGCTCCACGTGCCGCCGAGCACGATGAGCTCAATCTTGTCCGTGGCGTGCCCCATCTGGGCGAGCGCCGTGAGCCGCGCGGAAACCTGCAGGTACGGGTCGTAGCAGGCTGCCTCGGCACGGGCGCAAGCAGGCTCGTTGTGCAGATAGCTCTTGGGACAGCGCACGTCGTTCGGGCAGAAGACGCACGAGCCGGAACACGGCCACGGCTTGGTGATGACGGTGATCGTCGCCACACCCGAGGCGGAGCGACGCGGCTTCATGCGCAGTACGTTGACGAGTGCGGCCTCGAGCTCCGGCGTGACGTCCCAGCTTGCCCAGCGCTCGGGCTCTTCACGACGCACGCGCTGGTAAAACGGCAGGAGCCGGCGCTTTGCGAACGCGCGCTTGTCACCGCCGAAACGCTTGGCGGCCGCGTGCACGAGCTTTACGAGCGCGCGATCGTCGACCGTCTCCCCGCGGCGCAGCGCAGCGAGTATCTGCAAGATGATCTCTTCCATGTCGCAAAATTCTACCGCATGGGCACGAGCCGGACGCCCGGTGGCCGCGCCGCGAATGTTAAAAACCCCTGGGGTTATTTTACATACGGCGGCGCATGATGGCGTTGAGCTTCTCGCCCGCCGCAATCATTACGATAAGCAGCGCGGCAAGGTAGAACGGGTACAGCTCGATGCTCACCATCTGGGCGAGCACGCCGAAAAGTGGCGACATCGCGAGGTTTCCCACATAGGCGAACGCCATCTGCATGCCCGTGAGCGCGAGCGCCACGTCGTCGCCGAAGCGCGCCGGGGTGGCATGGATGATCGATGGGTAGATGGGCGCGCAGCCAAGCCCCACGAGCACCAGACCACAAAGCAGCACCGACTCGTCCAACGGCAACACGATGCAGGCAATCCCCGCAGCGACCAGCGCCTGCCCCAACCGAATCATGTTATGGTCGCGCACCTTGAGGGAAATGAAACCGCTCAGGGCGCGGCCGACCGTGATGCCGATGTAGAAGTACGACGCCCAGCTCGCCGCGACCTCAGCGGAAATCCCACGTCCAAGCGTACAGTACGTCGCCGCCCAGTTGCCGCAGGTCGATTCGAGCGCACAGTAGCAGAAGAAGCAGAGCAGCACCGCCGGCACGCCGTCGCGGCGCAAGAGCTCCATGCGCGAAAAACGCGCTGGTTGAACGCGGTCATCACCGGATTCTTCGGCACCTTGCCCCGCAGCGGAGTGCGGTAGCTTCTTCTCTTTCCACAAGGGCAGCGACAGCGTGAGCACCGCGACGATCGCGACCTGGATTCCGCCGAGCACCAAGAATCCGAGCGACCACGTGCCCACGCCGAGGCACTGCGCCATGATGAGAGGCCCCGCGCTCGCGCCCACGCCCCACATGCAGTGCAGCCAGCTCATGTGCTGCGACTCATAGTGTACGGCCACGTAGGAGTTGAGGGCCGCATCGACCGCCCCGGCACCGAGGCCGTATGGCACCGCCCAGAGACAGAGCTGCCAAAACTCGCCCGAAAGTGCAAAGCCGGCAAGACCCGCCGCCGTGAGAAGCACGCTCGCCGCGGTCACGCGCCCCGTGCCGAACCGCTCGACCACGCGTACCGACATAAGGCTCGACGCGATCGTTCCGGCAGAAATGATCATCGTCACCGCACCGACCCAGGAAATCCCCGCGCCGAGCGCCGGCGCCATGAGCGGCCAGGCGGATCCGAGCGCGGCGTCGGGCAGGCCGAGGCTGATGAAGGCCAGGTAGATGATGGGCAAAAGTCCTACGGGCACGGTACATCTCCTTCGTTTTCGCGAAGCCGCCCCGCTCTCGACGAAACGAGGTCGCCGACTGATTATCATACTGGTGCCGGATCGATTAGTGAAGGAGCACATGGACATCTCGGTCGCCCGACAGCTCATAGACTTGAACACGCGCTTCTACCACGCAAACGCCGCGAGCTTCTCCGCCACGCGCGAGGCGCCGTGGGACGGCTGGCGGCGCATCGCAGCACACACGGCAGCCTGCGTCGACGCCCTCGCGCCGGGTAGACCCCTCAAGGTGCTCGACCTTGCCTGCGGGAACATGCGGCTCGAGCGGTTCCTTACCGAGGAGTTGCCGGAGGCGCCTTTCGAATTCCACGCGGTCGATAACTGCGGCGAGCTGGCAACGGAGCCATCGCTGCCGGCGGGCGTCGTCTACCACAACGTCGATATCCTTGGCGCGCTGCTTGACGAGGCTCCGGGCACCCCGGAGATGTTAAAAAACCCCTGGGGTATTTTTACCGATGCGTGCGCCCTCACCTGTTGCTTCGGTTTCATGCACCATGTGCCGAGCCTCGAGCTCCGCGTCGCAGTGCTGCGAGAGCTCGTGCGGCGCACGGCACCCGGCGGCATCATCGCGGTATCGTTTTGGCAGTTCATGCATGACGAGCGACTCGCTTCGAAAGCGCATGATGCCGAAGAGGCCGCTCGCGAGCACGGCCTACTTGAGCCTGCCGTGCTCGACGCCCTCGAGCCCGGCGACCACCTCCTGGGCTGGCAGGACGGCACGAGCCTGCGCTACTGCCACCATTTCGAGGAACGCGAGATCGACCGGCTCATCGCCGCGCTTCCTGCAGGCACGGTGCGCCCATTTGAGCGTTACTCCGCCGACGGCCGCGCTGGAAACCTCAATCGCTACGTGCTGCTTCGCCGCACCCCCGGCAGCGAACCCGTCACGAAAGCCTAAGCATGGGACAGACGCACATCCGCACGCCGAAAAACTTCGTACTCGAAGAGCGCCTTGAGCGCTATGCGGACGCCATCGAGGTCGCACCGGAAACCTACCGTGGCTCCTGGGCGGCAGCGTGCGCGCCCGTCCGCGCGGCAAGCGCTGCAACCGCCGACGACCCCGCCGCCTCCCCCGCGCCCGCGGCTGGCACGTTCGACGCCGTATACCTCGACCTCGGCTGCGGCAAGGGTGCCTACCTTACCGCCTGCGCCGCACGTGACCCGCGCTCGCTCTACCTGGGCATGGATACGGAGCCTATCTGCATCGCGTACGCCGCGCAACGCATCGTCGAAGGCGAACTGAAGAACGCCCTCGTCCTGCCCCGCAGCGCGGAATCCCTTGAACGTATCTTCGCCCCCGGCGAGCTCGCAGGCATCACGCTCAACTTCCCCACGCCGTTTCCCAAGCGCAAGTTCGCCGGCAAGCGCCTGGTGAACGTCGACCATCTGCTCGCGTATCGCGCGCTCCTCGCGCCGGACGCCCGCATCACGTTGCGCACCGACAGCCAACCGCTGCGCGATTACGCGCTCACCCAGTTCGAAGCCGCCGGATACGCGCTGCTTTGGGTGTCCGATGACGTGCGCGCGGAACATCCGGGACACCCCGAGACGGAATACGAGGCGCGCCTCGCGGCACAAGGCGTCGCCGTATACGGCATCTGCGCAACACCGGCAGCCGCGCCGACCCCTGCGCACATCCAAGCCGGTCGCGACGCCGAGCAAAGCCTTGCCGAATACCTTCCTCGCGACCTAGGCTCGCTCACCTATGTGCCGCTCGGCATGGAAGGGTACGTCGTGAACGCGCGAAACCGCATGGCGAAAGGCAAGGCGGCAACCCCCAACAGTGATGCGCGAGCACGGTGACGACGGCAATTCCCGTTATCCAGCCGCGGCACGGCGCTGAACGCCTCTCCGCAGCAGGAGTGCCGGAAACAACGGCCTCGAAGACTCGCCCGCGCTACTCCCGCTTCCTGTGCTCGCGAAGTCGCGCCAGACGCACGCGCTTGTGCTGACGCTCCCGCTCTTCACCCGTAAGATGTTGCACCAACGAGCCGAACACGGCGGCCAAGATCTGCTGGAAGAGCGTCCCCGCCATTACGGGGATGATGGCCGACCCCGGGAAGAACTGCGTCACAATGACAGAGCCGGACGAAATATTCCGCAACCCAACGCAGAACACCATGGAGAGCATGTCCTGCACAGAAAGCCCTAGAAGGCGGGCCATACCTAAGCCAAGGACGAATCCGAGCGTCGCGAACACGCAAATGAACGCCGCGACCTCGAGCACCAGCGGGTCAAACGAGCGCACGTAGGGAGCAAGCCCCGTGGAATTGCAGGCGATCACGAAGACCGAGAAGAGCCGCGTGAACGCACCGAGGTTCGGCGCAAGCGTCTCGTGGCCCCATCCTTTCGACAACTCGTTCACCGCAACGCCCGCGATGGCCGGCAGGGCGATCATGAACACAAGGTCGCCCACCATGGACCAAGGGTCGACCGTCACCGACGCCCCCATGAGCACGCGCAACGCGAACGGCAACGTCACGGGCGCGAGCACCGTGGAGATGAGGATCGCCGCGAGGCCGAGCGACGCGTTGCCGCGATACATGTCGATCCACATGAAGCTCATGACTGCGATGGGAATGCTGTACTCCACCACGATGCCGGTAATGATGCCCGGATCGGAAAAGATAAGGCCTGCGGCGAGACGAGCGAGCGCCGGCATGAGCACGACGGTGACCGAGAGGATGGCGAGGAGTTCACGCGGGCGGCGGAACGTCTCCGCTACCTGGTGCAGCGAGGTGTTGAGCGAGCCTTGAAAGGTGATGATGGCAAACAGGTACGGCACCGCGGCCTTCGCCGGCCCCAGAACCTGGGGAAACGCGATGCCCAACACGAGGCAGACCGGGACGATGAAGGGCATGTGCCCCGATATGAACGCACTCAGACGGCGTATGTGGCGCATGTACGAACCTCTCCTTGAACGACCAGCCCATGGTACGCGCACGAACAGTCGAACAGGTGCATGGCGCGAACCTTTAACATGATGGCCGTGAACGCGAAGCCCGCCATGCATGCAAGAAGCGCCTCAGGAACACGATCGCGAGGGCGGCAGCCGGCAATATGGATGATAATGAAAGGCGAAACCTCACGAGAAGGACGGAACATGGCATCCAAGGAAACAACGCGGCAGACGGCGGACGCAGGCGCTGCCCCCGCATCGGCCAGCTCATTCGCTGCCGGCACCGGCAGCACGGGCGAGCACGGGTCGCTCGGTGCACTCTCCCCCAGCTGGTGTGAGCCCGAAGAAGGCGAAGAGCCGGAACCCTGGCTCACGCCCGACCAGGCCTTCGAGCGCTTCCTCGCATGGTGCGAGGAGCGCGGCATCGAGCTCTGGCCGCACCAGGAGGAAGCCCTCATGGACCTCGCCGCGGGCGACCACGTAATCTTGGGCACACCCACGGGCTCCGGCAAGTCGCTCGTCGCGCTCGGCATGCTGTTCCTCGGCATGGCGCAGGGACGGCGCGCGTATTACACAGCGCCCATCAAAGCGCTTGTAAGCGAGAAGTTCTTCGACCTCGTCGAGGTGCTCGGCCGCGATAACGTCGGCATGATCACCGGCGACACGCACATCAACACGCAGGCGCCCGTCATCTGCTGCACGGCGGAGATCCTCGCAAACCAGGCGCTCCGCGAAGGCGAGGACACCGATGTGGGCGTCGTCGCCATGGACGAATTCCACTACTTCGCCGACCCCGACCGCGGCTGGGCCTGGCAGGTGCCGCTGCTCACGTTGCCGCACACGCAGTTCATGCTCATGAGCGCCACGCTCGGCGACGTGTCGCATATCTCAGCCGCGCTCCACGAGCAAACCGGCGCGCCCGTGGACGAAGTCACCGATGCGCCCCGTCCCGTGCCGCTCGCCTACGACTACGTCGACACCGCGCTCGAGGGCACGGTCGAGCTCGCGCTCCGGCGCGGGGAGGCGCCGCTGTACATCGTGCACTTCTCGCAGGATGCGGCGCTCGCGACGGCGCAGTCGCTCGCGAACTTCGGCGTCGCCACGAAGGAGCAGCGCGAGGCCATCAAGGAGGCGGCACACGGGACGCGCTTCACCACGGCGTTTGGCAAGATCTTGAAGCGCCTGCTCGCGAACGGCGTGGGCGTGCACCACGCGGGCATGCTGCCGCGCTACCGGCTGCTGGTCGAGCGGCTCGCACAGCAAGGCCTTCTGCCCGTCATCTGCGGAACCGACACGCTCGGCGTCGGCATCAACGTCCCCATCCACACCGTGGTGCTCACCGCGCTCACCAAGTTCGACGGCTACCGGATGCGCCGCCTCCGCGCGCGCGAGTTCCACCAGATCGCAGGACGCGCCGGGCGCGCGGGCTTCGACACCGAGGGCATGGTCATCGCCGAAGCCCCCGAGCACGACATCGAGAACGCCAAGCTCATGGCGAAAGCGGGCAACGACCCCAAGAAGCTGCGCAAGCTCAAGAAGAAGAAACCGCCCGAGGGCTTCGTGACGTGGAACAAGCAGACGTTCGAGCGCCTGTGCGAGGCCGCGCCGGAGACGCTCAAACCGCGGCTGCGCGTGACGAACTCTATGGTGCTCGCCATGGTGGAGCGCGGCGGCGACGCGCGCGCTCGCGTCCACGACCTCATCGAGCGCAGCCTGCAAACGCCCGAGGAGAAGCTCAAGCTCGAGATGCGCGCGGATGAGATCTTCGCCACGCTCATCGATACCGGCGTCGTGGTGCGCGAGGAGCTGCCCGAAGGCGACGGATCCGCCCCCGACGCGGAGGCGCGGTCCGCGGTCTCCTACTCCCTCACGGTCGACCTGCCTGAGGACTTCGCCCTCGACCAGCCGCTGTCGCCGTTCCTCCTCGCGGCGCTCGAACTGCTCGACCCGGAGAGCGAGACCTACACGTTCGACCTCATCTCCATGGTGGAGGCGACGCTCGAGGACCCCAAGCAGGTGCTGCGTGCGCAGGAGCGGCAGGCGCGCGACGCGGCGATGGCCGCCATGAAGGCCGACAGCGTCGACTACGAGGAGCGCCTGGAGCGCATCCAGGACGTCACGTACCCCAAGCCGCTCGAGGAGCTGCTCGACGCCGCGTTCGCCGAATACTGCGCGAAGGTGCCGTGGGCGGCTGACTACGCCCTGAGCCCGAAGTCCGTGCTGCGCGACATGCTCGAGAGCGCCTCGGACTTCAAGGGGTACATCCAGAAGCTCGGCATCGCGCGATCTGAGGGTATCCTGTTGCGCTATCTCGCCGAGGCGTTCCGGTCGCTCGACCGCACCGTGCCGCTTGACAAGCGCAACGAGCAACTCGAGGACATCATCTCATGGCTCGGCCTCATGGTGCGGTGCATCGACTCGAGCCTGGTGGACGAGTGGGCCGCCGCAGGGGACGCCGCCGCGCTCGACGTGGCGCCACCCACGGCAGCGGACGCCGTCGTGGCGGATCGACGCGGCATGACGCTCCTCGTGCGCAACGCGCTCTTCCGGCGCGTGCAGCTCGCCGCCGCGCAACGTGCCGAGGAGCTCGGCGAGCTCGACAGTGCCTGGGGCATGGGCGAGCCGCGCTGGCGGCGCGTGCTGGACGAGTTCTTCGACGAGCACGACGAGCTGCTCCTTGATGCGGACGCACGCTCCACGGCGTACTTCGCGATCGACGAGCGCGACGAGCAATCCGACCATGTGTGGCACGTGCACCAGATCTTCCACGACGCGGACGGCGATAACGACTTCGGCATCATGGCCGACGTCGACCTCGACGCCACGCAGGAGGAGAGCGAGGTCGTATTCAAGAACTACCGCGTGGGCGCGATCGAGGAGCTGCTGGACGTCTAAAGCGACCCGCCACAGGCAGGTGCCGGCACGCCATCGCGCCTGTGTAGCAGGGATGCGCCCGCTGTCAAGCCGGCGACGCACACCGAAGCCCGTGCTACCGCATACCGATTTTTCCCCTTCGCGGCAGGGCGCGGGCGGGGCGCGGGGTAAGGTGCATTACACCTATCCACGCGCCGGGCGGATGCCTGTGCGCGCATCGAAAGGAGCACCATGCTACTTACGGGAAAGACCGCTGTCGTCACGGGCGGCTCGCGCGGCATCGGCCTCGCGATCGTCAAGCGCTTCCTCGAGGAGGGCGCGAACGTCGCCCTGTGCGGCAGTCGTGAGGAGACCGCGCAGAAGGCCGTCGAGGCCATCCTTGCCGAGAACCCCGATGCGCCCGTCATGGGCATCTGGCCGAACGTCGCCGACGAGGCAGCGCTCGAGGCCGCGTTCCGCGAGGTCGCTGAGCATTTCGGCGGGCTCGACATCGTGTGCAACAACGCGGGCATCTCGCACTCCATGCCGCTCGACTCGTACACGCCCGAGCAGCTCGATCAGATCGTTGACGTCAACATCAAGGGCGTCTTCAACGGCTGCCAGGCGG
>CAPI01000061.1 GCA_000333815.1 [Collinsella] massiliensis | reverse complement strand
TTGGCTGGTGCCAACGACCAGCCAATGGGGACGGGGGTTGTGCCAACGACCAGCCAATGGGGACGGGGGTTGTTGGCTGGTGCCAACGGCCTGTCATTGAGCCAGCCAAAATCCCCCGTCCCTATTGGCTGGTGTTAGCGCGAGTCGAGCTGGCGGACGAGTTCTTCGGCAAACGCGATGCAATCGCCCACGACGGCATACCGCGCCGCACCGAAGATGGGTGCCGAAGAATCCTCGTTGACGGCGATGACGGTCTGCGCGCCGCCCATGCCCGCGAGATGCTGGATCGCACCGGAAACGCCCAGACTCAAGAGGAGCTCCGGGGCAACGGAAGCACCAGTCTGCCCCACCTGGTGTGCATAGTCGAGCCATCCCGCCTCGACGAGCGGGCGCGTGCACCCCAGATCCGCGTCGAGCAACTCCGCCAGGCGCTTCATAAGCGGAAGATGCTTCTTGGACCCGATACCGCGCCCCACCACGACGAGCCGCTTCGCCTGAGCGATGGTTCCCGCTGCGACCGGCTCCAGGTCGAGCCTGCGCACGCGTGGATGCACCGTCGCATCGAACGCGATATCGGTGATGATCCCGGGTGCAACATCGCCGGCGCGCTGTGCGCAGGCGTCCACCGCGACCGGAAACACCCCTGGGCGCACCGTCGCCATCTGCGGGCGATGCACGGGACACTCGATCGTCGCCATGAGATTTCCGCCAAACGCTGGACGCGTCTGACGAAGCAGCCCGGTTTCGGCGTCGATCGAAAGCTCCGTGCAGTCTGCCGTGAGTCCCGTCTGCAGCAGCACGGCGACCCGCGGCGCCAACTCGCGCCCGAGCGCCGTCGCCCCGAAGAGCACGGTTTCGGGATGACGCTCACGGGCGAGCTCGGCGATCAGGGCGGCGAGTACCGCCGTGTCCGCGCTGGGGAACCTCCCGTCGCGGCAACGGAGCACCTCGTCCGCGCCGGCGGCGATGAGCTGCGACGCCTGGCTTTCGGCCGCCACGCCCTCCGCAAGCACCGCCACCACCCGGCGTTCTGCCAAAAGGGACAGACCCGCCAAAGGGGACTGTCCCTTTTGGCTGGAGGCGAGCTCTCGCGCCTTGGCGATGAGCTCGAACGTGACGGGCAGCACCGCGCCCGCGGCATCGAGCTGCCCCACGACCCAGATATCTCGGCATGCCGACGCATCGGCACCCGCACCGTCACCGGCGGCCACGTGCCCGCGGTCGATGGAAAGCGCCTGCACCGGGCACGCCTCGACGCATGATCCGCACAGCGTGCACGCATCCGTGGGGCGCGCGAGGCGTCCTTCGACCACGATTCCACCGAAGGCGCACGCTCGGACGCAGCGCTTGCAGCCCACACAGCGCTCGGCATCTACCACAAGACCGCTCATCGCGCGCCACCTCCCCAAAGTTCCGCAACGCGCGCCGCCTGCTCGGCGAGCGTGCCGGCAAGCGTCTCGCACGCACCCGAACGCTCGGGCACGAATGAGCGCACGACCTGCGTGGGCGATCCGGCGAGCCCCGTGCGAGCCGTGTCCGCGCCCACATCTGCCGCGCCGCGCACCTCGACCACCGCGGCGCGCGCGGCAAGCACGCCTGCGATGCTCGGCATGCGCGGCTGCACGATATCCTTCGCCACGGTGATGACCGCCGGAAGCGGCACCTCAACCGTCTCGATGCCTTCGTCAACGCCATGGCGCACGCGCATCCACTCAGGTGAGTATTTCCGTCCCGGACTCAGGCCCTCGCTTGCGAACGAGCGCACGTCGGTCACACAGGGTACATCGAGAAGGCCGGCGAGCTCGGGGCCAATCTGCGCGGTGTCGCCATCGACCGCCATCTTTCCGCAGATGATGAGCCATAAATCGGGCGCATCCCCGCCGCCGATGCCCAGCTCGCGCAGGCCGCGCGACAGCGCATAGCTCGTCGCAAGCGTATCCGCGCCGGCGAAGGCGCGGTCGGAGAGCAGGAGTGCGTCGTCGGCACCGCGGGCGATGCAGTCGCGCAGCAAGGCCTCCGTTGCCGGGATGCCCATGGAAAGCGCGCTCACGCGGCAGGTCGAACCCTCGGTTGCCAGCGCCTCCTTGATGCGAAGCGCCACCTCGAGCGCCGCGGCGTCGAAGGGATTCACCACCGCGGCGCCGCCATCGCGCACGATCGTATGGGTAACGGGATCCATGCGCACCCCGGTCGAACCGGGCACCGCCTTCACGCATACCACGATATGCATCATGCCCGCACCTCCCCGGCCGCGCACGTCAAACCATCCGCGCAACGCCTGTCCCTTTTGGCGCGCCATTGGGGACTGTCCCCAATGGCGGGAAGCAGCTGCTCGGGTATGAGGTTTCCGCGCCCCAGCTGCGCCGCCGGATCGAACGCGAGCTTCAGGCGCGCCATCTGCGCAATGGCCTCCTCACCATACATGATCTCGAGGAAATCGCGCTTGATCTTGCCCACGCCGTGCTCGGCGGAGACGGCGCCACCCATCGCGGTGACCTCGTGCGCCCAGCGGCGGAACAGCTCTTTACCCTGCGCGAATTCCCCGCTCGTGCGCGGCAAAATGTTCACGTGCAAATGGTTGTCGCCGATATGCCCCCATGCCGCGGCTTCGAGCCCTGCCTCGGCGAGCGTCGAGCGGTAGAGCGCCATGACGTCCGCCAGGCGATCGTTCGGCACGGACATGTCGCTGCCGAGCTTCGTGATCGCGGGCTCCGTGCGGCGACGCTCGTCGATGAGCATGTTCACGCTTTCCGGCACCGCATGGCGGAAGAATCGCAGCGTCTCGCTGTCGATGGCCGTGCGCGCCACCCACGACGCGCCCGCGTCGCCGCCCGCCTCTTCGACGAGCCTGCCCAAGCGCTCCACATCCTCCATGGCCTCTTCCTCGCTCGCCGCCTGAAGCTCAACGAACAGGCAGCAGCCGAACGATTCGGGCAGCTCCGGCAGCGCGGCGAAGGCGGAGCCCGTTGCGCGAGCACGGCGGAGCACGTCGAGCGCGGCAGGGTCGAAGTACTCGAGTGCCGCGGCATGGCGCATGCGCTCGCGCGCCGCGATGGTGGCGGCCACCGCCTGAGATTCCTCGGCGAAAAAGCAGCTCACGCCCCAGGTCACGTCGGGCGCCGGTAGCAGGGCGAGCTCGAGCTCCGTGATGATGCCGAGTGTGCCGTCCGAACCGATCACCAAGTCCACGGCATCCATGTCGTCCGCGACAAAGTAGCCCGAGGCGTTCTTGGCGTGGGGCATCTCGTAGCGGGGCAGCGCGACGTCGATGCGCCGACCTCCCTCTGTGGTAATCGAGAGCCGCCGACCGTGAGCGCAGCACGCGCCGCGCCGCAATGCAAGCACGTCGCCATCGGCGAGCACGAGGCGCAGCGCCGTCACGTGCTCCCGCATGGCGCCGTACCGGTAGCTGCGCGCGCCCGATGCGTTGCAGGCCGCCATGCCGCCGAGCGTCGCCGAGGTTTCCGTTGGGTCGGTGGGGAACATCTGCTCGGGCGCTTCGGCAAGCGCCGCGAGGTAGGCAAGCGACGCAGCATCCCAACCGTCTGCAGGAATCGCCTTTGCAGCCAGGTATTTCCGCAGCTCGGAAAGGACGAGGCCAGGTTGCACGCGCACAAAGAAGCGACCGCGCTCATCCTGGCGCAAACCTAAACACCGATTCATGCGCGAAAGGTTAAGCACGTGCCCGCCCTGCGGCACCGCGCCCGCCGCGAGACCGGTGCGCGCACCCTGCACCGTGATGGGCACCGCACCCGCATACAACTCGCGAACGACCGCGCGCACGTCCTCTTCCGTACGCGGGAACGAGATCGTCTCTGCATGCCCGCGGTTTCGCGATTCATCGTGAAGGAAATCGTCGAACTCGACGGACCATGGCTGGATGTGCATATCCCCTCCCCTTCACGTTGCGAACGGAGCGCGCGGCGACGAGGCTAGCACCCCGGCATCGCTAGAGTAAAATTGAAGCACATCCGCACCACAGCGCCGGCTGTGCCGCACGCGCGACGCGGTCTGGAAACAATCGAACGTACCGGGAGGCACACCGCCCATGATAGGAATGGGAACCGTCATCAATGTCGTCTTGCTGCTGGCAGGCGGTATCATCGGGCTCGCCGGCGGGCGCTTCTTCATCCCGCGGCTGCAGGACACGCTCATGAAGGCGGCCGGGGTGAGCGTGCTTTTCGTGGGGCTTTCCGGCGCGCTTGCCGGCATGCTTACCGCCGCGCCGGACGGCAGCATCGCGAGCACTGGCTCCATGATGGTCTTCGCGTCGCTCGCCTTCGGGTCGCTCATCGGCGAGGCGATCGACCTCGACAGCAAGTTCGAGCAGTTCGGCGAATGGCTCAAGCGGAAGACCGGCAGCGATGGCGACAACGAGTTCGTCAACGCCTTCGTGACCGCATCGCTTACCGTGTGCATCGGCGCCATGGCGATCGTGGGCTCCATCCAAGACGGCCTTACCGGCGACTGGTCGACGCTCACCATGAAGGGCGCGCTCGACGCGCTCATCGTGCTCGTCATGACGGCGTCCATGGGCAAGGGCTGCCTGTTCTCGGCCATCCCCGTCGCGATCTTCCAGGGCAGCATCACGTTCTTGGCGCAGTTCATCCACCCCATCATGACCGAGACCGCACTTGCGAACCTCTCGCTCGTGGGCTCGATCCTCATCTTCTGCGTGGGTGTAAACCTTATTTGGGAGAAGCTCTTCAAACCGGCGAACATGCTTCCCGCCGTGGTGATCGCCGCAGCAATCGCATTCCTGCCGCTATAGCCGCGCGGACACGGGAGCCCGCGCCCTTCGGCCAGCCATTGGGGACGGGGGTTATTGGCTGGCCCGCCATTGGCTGACCCGCCAATAACCCCCGTCCCCAATGGCTGGTGGCAATAATTGTTCGAACATACGTTTGCTTTTATAGTAGAATGGAAAGCTGAACAACGCTCGCAGGATGATGGGAGGGAGGTGCGCATGGAACCCGCAGGAAGGTCGACGGAAGAGAAGCTTCGCGCCATCCAGGAGCTCATCAGCAACATCACCTCGAGCGACCGCATGCGCACGAGCTCCCATTTCTCGAGTACCGTCTACCGCGATGAGCCCATCCTCACCACCGGTCGCAAGATGGCGAGCTACCTGCCAGAACGGTACCGCGAAATGAGGGCAATCTCGCGCTGGGAGGAGGGTGAGCCGCACGGCCGCTGGCTCAGCGAGGCCGAGCTCTTTTACCGCCAGGGTATGTTCATGGCCGATTTCGAAGACGATTGCCCCTACACCGGTGAGTTCAAGAGTTACTATCCCACGTACAACGCATTGAGCGACCGCCAGCTGCGCGGGTATTTCACCTGGCGCACGCAGGTTAGGCACGGTGATATCCAAAAGACGTCGCTTTCATTCGTGTACCTGTACATCTACGAGCTCATCTGCGGCATCGGCGTCGCGAACGCGCGCGAGGGATTCGCGCAGCTCAAAGAGGTCTGGCAGGCGTATCGTGAGTTCTCGCCGGAGCTCGACCGCTTCATGGCTCCCTGGCTCCGCGACTATGTGGTCTACCATGGGCTTGATCCCGCGCTTCTGGATAACGATCCTGCCGTCGTCTTCGATCGCGCGCTCTTGCGGCTTGTCCAGGCGAGCGCGCCGTTCGACCCCGCTGTCTTAAACAGCATCGATGTCATCGTGGCGCGGGAAGAAGATGCCGATAGCTCCGGTTCGCAGCAAAAACCCGAGGGCGCACTCGCGCTGCCGCCCGACGAAGCGCGCGAACAGGAGCTGCTTGAAGCCATCGATGCGCTCTCCACCTATCGCGTGCGGCTCGCGAGATCGTACAAAGATTACCCCGACGACCTCCGGCATGTTGTATGCGCGGTCTACGTGCGACTTTTGGGATATTACCGAAAGCACCGGGTAGAGGGGCTCATCGAGAGCATGTTCGGCGAGCAGGCGCGGATGCCCTATACGATGTTCGGGAGCGGCGTGTTTTTCGAAGCAGTGCCGCATGAGGACGCGGACTACGCGCTCGACCCCATCCACTGGTATCGGTGTCGAAACGGTCGATGGGAATGCATCCGCACCTACGGCGCACGCGAGAAGAGCGCCCGGCTCGGTTCCGTGCTGCGTGCCTGCGACCGCAAACTGCGCGACGCGCTCTCCTACCCGCATCCCATCAAGGAGAAGAAGCTGCCGAAGTACCTGGATGCGATGATCGACAAGGAAATCGCGACGTGGCTTGCATGGAAGGAGAAGCACGCGCCTCGGCACATCGATATCGACCTCTCGCAGCTCGCGGGAATTCGGAGCACGGCGGCAGAGATTCGGGAGGCGCTGCTGACAGATGAGGAGCGAGAAGGTGCCCCGGTCAAATGCAGCCGAGAAGAATCGGCCGAGGGGTTCGGCACCATCGTCCCGTGCTCAAACAGTCCTCGTCAATTCGCCTTCGGCGAATTTCCTGCGGAACTGCGCCGGGACGATGGTGCCGAACCCCCGGAAAACGATATTCTGCTCGCCTCCACATGCCCGTCCGCACGGAAGGATATAGTTGTCCCGGAGGGTGACGCTGCCGAAGCCGCTTGCGACCTGGGAGGGTCGAGAGACGGTCACGTACAAGCGGGCGTGGATGCCCTTCATACGGGTGGTGTCGATGGGTCGTCACTGCTCTCTGAGGGTGAACGGGAGTACCTGCTGGGGCTGCTTGCAGGAGATGCTGAGGTGCCGTCGGGGGTCTCGGAGGATATGCTCGTCGACGGAATCAACGAAAAGCTGTTCGACGTGGTGGGCGATACGGTCATTGAGTTTGGCGCCGACGGGGCGCAGGTTATCGAGGATTACGAGGACGAGGTTCGAGGGGTGCTGGGAATATGAGTGAACGTATCGGTAGTGCGGCGGCGGGCGCTGGCACCGCACCACGCGTACCCAAGCGCGTGGCTGCCGTAATCTTGAACTCGCTCAAGGGCGGCGTGGTGCCGCGCATCGGCCTGCCCTACATTACCGTGGGGCGCGAGACCGAGATTCGCGCGCTTCTCACGGACCTCTCGCTCATCGCGGACGGCGGTGCAAGCTTCCGTTTCCTGGTGGGACGCTACGGCAGCGGCAAGAGCTTCCTGTTGCAGACGATCCGCACGCACGCCATGGGCGAAGGCTTCGTCGTGGCCGATGCCGACCTCTCCCCCGAACGGCGCCTGCAGGGCGGCCAGGGTCAGGGGCTCGCAACGTACCGCGAGCTCATCCGCAACCTTTCCACCAAGACGCGGCCAGAAGGCGGAGCGCTCGGCCTCATCCTCGACCGCTGGGTCGCCAGCACGAACCAACCAATGGGGACGGGGGTTATTGGCTGGCGCGACTCATTTGAGACAGGTTTCGATGAGTCATCCGCTGAAGCGACGAGCGCGAAACCGACCGGCTCGAATCCCGCCGGCTCGTCCGCAGAGCAAGTTCTCCGCAGCCAGCTCGCACCCCTCGAGGAACTGGTGCACGGATTCGACTTCACCCGCATGCTGCGCATCTACCGCGACGCCAGCATTGAGAGCGACGACGAGCGCAAATCCTGCGCGCTCAAGTGGTTCCGCGGCGAATACCGCACTAAGACGGAAGCGAAAGCGGAGCTCGGCACTTCGACCATCATCGGCGACGACGACTGGTACGACTACGTGAAGCTCTTCGCGGCGTTCCTCACGGGTGCGGGCTATAAGGGGCTGCTCGTGCTCATCGACGAGCTCGTGAACCTGTTCAAGATTCCCAACGCCATCACGCGCCAGTACAACTACGAGAAGATTCTCACCATGTACAACGACACGCTGCAGGGCAAGGCGCGGCACTTAGGGATCATCATGGGCGGCACGCCGCAATCTATCGAAGACCGGCGGCGCGGCGTGTTCAGCTACGAGGCGCTCCGCAGCCGCCTCACGCAGGGGCGCTTCGCCACGGAGGGCATGCGCGACATGCTCGCGCCCATCATCCACCTGCATCCCCTCACCTACGAGGAGCTCTTGGTGCTCATCGAGAAGCTGCAGCAGATCCACGCAGGGTACTTCGGCTATGAGCCGCGGCTTTCCACCGAGCACTTGGTGGAATTCCTCAAAATCGAATTCGGCCGCGTGGGGGCGGACACGCACCTCACGCCGCGCGAGGTCATCCGCGACTTTATCGAGCTGTTGGATATCGCGTACCAGAATCCGAATGCGCCGGTGGAAGGGCTGCTGGGCAGCGTAGACGGCACGGCTGACGGAGGCGGCGCTGCGGGCGATGGCGGCACAAGCGTGCGCGGCGCTACCGACGCGACGACGGCCAGCGCCTCCGCGAGCAGCGGCACCGGCGAACGCTCTCCCACCGAATTCGCCGAGTTCACCATTTAGCGTGTGGGACTCTGAGACCTGGTGTCAGAATCCCACGCGACAACGTCGACGTTTTTCGCCATTTTTCTCCTCGCGAACGGTAAAACTGTCGGAAAATGTCGACGTCGTTTGCCACGACGGAACGTGGGACTCTGAGACCTGGTGATAAAGTCCCACTCAGGGAAGGAGGGCGGCCATGGGCATCTTCGAACGCTACGCACCATTCGTGCAAGATTTCATCTACGACCACGCATGGGAGAACCTGCGCGGCATCCAAGTCGCCGCCGGCGAAGCGATCTTCAACACCGATGAAAACGTGCTGCTCACCGCCTCGACCGCCTCGGGCAAGACAGAGGCTGCGTTCTTCCCCATCCTCACAGACCTATGGGAGAACCCGCCCTCAAGCGTGGGCGCGCTCTATGTGGCGCCGCTCAAAGCTCTCATCAACGACCAATTCATGCGCCTGAACGACCTCTGCGAAGAGGCAGATATCCCCGTGTGGCACTGGCACGGCGACGTTTCGTCCTCGCATAAGCAGAAGCTGCTGAAACATCCGAGCGGCATCCTGCAGATCACGCCGGAATCACTCGAGGCGCTGCTCATGCATCGACACATGGCGGTGCCGCGCCTCTTCCACGACCTGCGCTTCGTGGTGATCGACGAGGTGCATTCGCTGTTGCGCGGCGACCGCGGCGGGCAGACGCTCTGCCTCATCGAGCGCCTCTCGCGCATGGCGGGCGTGAACCCGCGGCGCATCGGCCTTTCCGCGACCATCGGCGACCCGGAACGCACGGGCGCCTTCCTTTCGAGCGGCACCGGACGCGGCTGCATCATCCCGCGCTTCGAAGAGCCCGGGCGCACGTGGCGGCTCTCGATGGAACACTTCTACCTAACGGGCCCGCAGGCTGTCGAGCGCGCGGCAACCGAAATGCCCAAGCGTGCAGACGGCGCGGTGGAAGCCGACGTCCTGTCGGTAGAGCGGGTCGAGGACACAGATGAGACTTTAGCACCTGGTGCCAAAGTCTCATTGCCGGAGGCAGGTGGGACTCTAACACCTGATGCTGAAGTCCCACCCGCCGACACCGGCCTCGCACCGCGCGTCACCGATACCGCACCGGAAAACGCCGACCCCGGCATAGGCTACATCTTCGAGCGCACGCGCGGCCACAAATGCCTCGTCTTCGTGAACTCGCGCGAGGAGGCCGAGGCCGTATGCACGATGCTCCGCAGCTACTGCGAGGCGACGCACGAGCCCGACCGCTTCCTCATCCACCACGGCAACCTCTCTTCGAGCCTGCGCGAGAATGCCGAAGACATCATGCGCGACGACGAGCGGCTCGACACCACCGTCACCACCGCCACGCTCGAGCTGGGCATCGACATCGGCCGGCTCGAACGCGCCTTCCAGATCGACGCGCCGTTCACCGTGTCGAGCTTCCTGCAGCGCATGGGCCGCACCGGGCGCCGCGGCGCGCCGCCGGAGATGCACTTCGTCCTACGCGAAGAGCAGCCGGAACCCCGCACCACCATGCCGGAAACCATCCCATGGAAGCTCCTGCAGGGCATCGCCCTCGTGCAGCTCACGCGCGAGGAGCATTGGGTGGAGCCGCCGCGCCTCGACCGCCTGCCTTACAGCCTGCTCTACCACCAGACCATGGCGACGCTCGCCTCGTGCGGGGAGCTCTCTCCTGCGGAGCTCGCGCAGCGCGTGCTCACGCTCTCCTACTTCCACCGCGTCTCCGCCGACGACTTCCGCGTGCTCCTGCGCCACCTGCTCGAGACGGAACAGATCCAATCCACCGAGGGCGGCGGCCTCATCGTGGGGCTCGCGGGCGAACGCATCACGAATTCGTTCAAGTTCTACGCCGTGTTCCAAGAGAACGAGGAGTTCACCGTGCGCTGCGAGAGCGCGGAGCTCGGCACCATCGTGAACCCGCCGCCTCCGGGAGAGCGCATCGCCATCGCCGGGCACTGCTGGCTTGTGGAGGAAGTGGACTGGAAGCGCCACCTTGTGTACTGCACGCAGGTGAAAGGTCGCGTGCCGGCGTACTTCGGCGACTGCGCGGGCGACATCGACACGCACGTGCTCGAGCGCATGCGCCGCGTGCTGTCGGAGCACGAGGTATACCCGTACCTGCTCGACAACGCACGAGCGCGCCTGCGTCAGGCACGGTGGACGGCCGAGCAGAGCGGCGCGGCGAAGCGCCCCCTCATCAATCTGGGCGGCGACACCTGGGTGCTCTTCCCCTGGCTGGGAAGCTATGCGTTCTTGGCGCTCGAGCGGCTGCTGAAGATCAAGTGCGCGGGCGAGATTGGGCTGCGCGGCCTCGACCCGTCGCGGCCATACTTCATCCAATTCCGTATGCGCGCAGACGAGGACACGTTCTGGAGCGTGCTCGAGGCGGAAGCGGAGAAGGACTTCGACCCCCTCGACCTCGTCTACCCCGGCGAGGTGCCCTACTTCGACAAGTACGACGAGCTGCTGCCCGCAGAGCTCGTGCGCAAAGGCTTCGCCGAAGGCGTGCTCGATATCGAAGGCATGCGCGCCCGCGTGCGTGAGTGGTGCGCCGCCCGTCGCGGTTGATTGGGGACGGGTTCGTTCCAACCCATCTCCTCGGCTACAGAGACGACAGCGTTATGTACGTGAGCGCATCCGCCGCATCCATGGCATTCACGGGGCTGTGCCGCAGGAACCGCTCGTCATTCGTGACGAGTACATCGGCATGGCAACGCGATGCCGCGGCCGCAACGAGCGCATCTTCGAAATCATGCATCTGGCTTCGAAATTTCCCCGCAAGCCATACGTCTGAGACATCTACCGCAACCGACGTGGCGATCTCTTGCATGTTCTGGACACACGCCCAGGCGTATGCTTCCGCCGAGCGTGCATCCTCCTCGCTCAGCACGCCATTCACCGTCCTACTTTGACGCTTCAATGCGCTAGAGAGCGCATAGTACACGTCCTTAAGGCTGCTCACAGCGAATGCCAACGTCACGCCCCGTTCGAATGCAGTGTCGAGCAAGACATGGGCGCGCATATGCTGTTTGCGATCACCGTCAAAAGCATCGATCCAGATATTCGTATCGATAAGGAGCGTGGGTCCACTTTTCATAGCAGGTAGCCCTTCTCCCTAAAATGCTCGTCCCTGAGTAGGTCGGTGTACTCTCGATCGGATAATTCGTTACACTCTGGGTCTTGTTCCGCTATGTTCATCGTGGTTCGGACATCTTGCCACAGGGAAAGGCATCTATGATACGCGGCCGCCTTGCGTTGGCGTTCGGCAAGTTCGTCTGCAGAGGGTTCGGCGGAATCTGGGTCAAGGGTGGTGCGCAATTTCTCCGGTTCGTCCTGATAGCGCACGGCAAGCGACCACAGCATGCGCACCGCCTGTGTAGGCGTAAGTCCAGCGGCGGCGAGTGCAGCATCGCCCGAAGCTTTCAAATTGGCATCGATACGCGCGTTCACCTGGGATTGCGCGGGCTTTTGCTCAGGTTTTGCCGAAAGACCCGGCCGAGTCCGCACCCCACGCGTCGCGCGTGCAGGCCGGGAATCATCCTCCGCAGCTTTCTTACGAACCGGCGCCCCTACCACAGCATTCGCCCGAGTCATAGCTACCTCCTCGAAATAGCCCACCTTGATGGTAACGCGCTGCGGAACGCCTGTAAAGCATGTAAAGCATGTCAAATTACCCCAGGGGTTTTTCGACATCATACGTATCGCGCATAATCCTGAAGCGAGTGGAAGATATGCGCGACCACAATCTTGTCGTCGCGATGAGCGTACAGAACGATGTAGCGCATCACCGGCATCGCCCGATAGCCCCGTGCAGCCACCTCGCTCATACGGCTGAGCGGGCACATCTCTGGCTGCCCGCAAACTAAGGCGATGTTCTTCTCAAACTCGTCAACGAATCGTGCGGCAGCCAAAGGGCTTGCCAACTCGACAGAGAGATAGCGAACGATGTTTTCGAAATCCATCTGCGCCCGAGGAAGCAGAACGTAACTACAGGCCATACTGTTCCCTCATGGCAGCGATGAACGTGGCACCGTCTACATACTCGCCCTGCTCATATGCTTTGTCGGCATCAGCCAGCACCCGCACGAGGCGCGCTTTTGCAACCTCCTCGCGCATCATGTCGTAGTCCTCGCTGCGCATGACCACGAACTCGCTGTAGCCGTTCTTGGTAACCGTGATAGGTTCGGGGGATTCCTTAACGAGCTTGGCGAATGCCGCCGTGTCCTTCATGTCTCTGACCGGAACGCAAACCGCCATGATCGCCGCCTTTCGCTGCTGCAGTGCGTGGCCTTATTGTACCACGGAAAGATAATGCCGAAATGCGCTCACGCCCGCCGCGCGTCGAAAACGCCCTACCTTCAAACTTTTACTTCATGCGCCACGTGTAATCCCGATGCGTATGGAACACGCGGCATACCGTGGGGACATCATCGATAATTCGATACACGCAGAGATACGAACCACATATGAGCTTCCGGTATCCCATCTTCTGCAAGACCGGATCATGATGAAGTGAGCCCAGGTACGGCATGGAGCCCAGCAGCTCTATCGTGCCGAGAATGGCGTCCGTAGTCTCCTCAGCCGTACGAACGCTCGCGTTTTGCACCAGATAATCGGCGATGCTGGATATATCCTCCCAAGCTGCTTGGAGAATTCGAGGTTCACGCCCGGGCATAGCGCTCCTTCAGCATGGATCGCGCCTCGTCGACGCTGTAGGTCGCGTCACCTGCAAGCCTCCGAGCTTCCGCTTCCAAAACGGCAGCGCGCTGCTCCAGATCTCGCCGATACCCGTCAAATGCCTCGATGCTCATAACGACCAAATCGCCGTCACCGTTTTTAGTGATGTAGACAGGCTCGCCCGTCTCGTGAGCGAGTGCGGAGATCGAATTATAGTCACTCCGAAGCGCTGTGGAAGATTTAATCATCATAATAGAATCCTTTCAGAATTAAGAAGTGATTCTAAAAGGATTCTATCATAGGAATCGATTGGCCGTTTCATCCTATCGAGCCAGGGATAGCTATTCGGCGAATATTTCGAGATACTCCGCACAGGTCACCGCCCGCACGCGCGACCGTTTGAATGCACGGGCATCGCGCGTGAGGATGAAATCGACGTCGTTGAGCTCGGCGGCAGCGCGCACAAGCCCGTCCTCAAAATCCGGCTCCCCCGCATGGAGCGACAGCTCGCATTCCTCCGCGCCCACGGGCGCAATGACGAGCAGATCCATCAGCAGGCCGATGGCCTCGCGCGCGGCGGCTTCTCTTCCACCGCGGCCGAGCACGTAGTACACGTCCTTGAGCGAACCCGAGGTAACGAGGCCCATGTCGCCACCGCCGTTGCAGCGACGCAGAACCTCCCAAGCCTCCTGAGACTGCGGCCTGCCCTCGACGAGCGCGTCGAGCAGAACGTTCGTATCGAAGAGCAGCCTCCGGTCGTTGAAGTTACGCATAGCGGCTCGCAATCATGTCCCTCATCTGGTCGTCATCGAGACTTACAAGATCTTCGCAAGCACCGAATGACGCGCGAAGCTCACCAAGCCGCTCCAAGGGATCGTGCGCGGCGTCAGGCCACCCGGCACCATCGCCCGCGTCGGGAATCTCGCCTGTCTGCGCGATGCGCTCCCACACCATACGGATCACGTCGCCCGCCGAGAGCCCCGCTGCACGGATGAACGCCTCCGCACGTGCCTTGACCTGTTCATCAACCCTGCCAGATACCACCGCCGTAGCCATATGTGCCTCCTTGTATACGTGTATACAGTATATGGAATGCACCGGATGTCCTACGATGGAATCAACAAAAAAGTTTTCGACATCTCAAACTTTGAAGAAGTCGAGATCTTGTCGAACATGACAATCCAGAACGATTTTATTTATCGATGCTTCAAGGAAGACAAGTGGACATGATAGTCCGAGCCGATAGCCTCCAAAACCTGGATGTACGCGATCATCACCACCACGCTTCCCAGGGGTTGTTGTTTCGAAGTGAGTCAACCGCGCACTTCGGTCGCCAGAAAGGAACTTTGCCTACCGCACCTAAGCGCACACGCACTCCAAGCGCCTCGCCTCCTTAAAGCGGCAGGTAAGCCGTTCACTTCCCTCGAGCTGCCTCAGCGGCCACTGCAGCCTCAAAGCAGCCGTAGTTTGACCGCCCCATACCAAGCGTACGCTGTTATCCTAAGTAGTAATTGCCCGGAATGCTCACGACCGTGCGGAATGTGCGGAAACCAAGCGAGAGCTCGCGGATTGCCAGCGCCTCGCAAAGGAATTCTTAGTGGGAAATAACCTCGTCTCGGGGATAGCACGGAGCAGCCCCCCAGCAGAACAGTATGGTAGAAATAGCCATGACATCCTTGGTAAAATACTCACATTGTTATTCATGTTCCTCGCGGAGGCGATTTCATGATCATCTTCGGCTTCGGTTATGACAAGGACGGCTTTGACAAGCACGGATTCGACCGCGAAGGATATGACCGATTAGGATTCAACACCGGCGGCTGGAATCGCGAGGGCTACGGTCGCGATGGATACGACCATGACGGATACGACCGCGATGGATACGACCGCGATGGATACGACCGCGATGGATACGATAAGAACGGCTACGACTTAGAGGGGTTTGACGGGCATGGCTATAATCTTGATGGCTATGACCGAAACGGCTTTGGCAGAGATGGTTATAACGCCAAAGGCTACAACAGGCGCGGCTACAACCGCGAAGGCTATGACATTGAAGGCTTTGACAGTGATGGCTTCAATAAAAGGGGCTTTGACAGGGACGGTTACGATGTCGCAGGGTTAGATGCTCAAGGCTACGGCCGCGATGGCTACAACCTTGCAGGCTATGATCGTGACGGATTTGATCACTATGGCTATAACTGTAATGGATTCGATCGGAACGGCTTCGATTCTGAAGGCTTTGATGAGGATGGTTACGACAGGAGCGGTTTCGATGCGGAGGGCTACACAAAATCGGGGTTTGATTGCTTTGGCTATGACCGCGATGGATTTGACTATTACGGTTATAACGCAGCCGGTTTCGATAGGAACGGTTATGACAGAAAGGGCTTTGATAGCGAGGGCTTCGACAGAAATGGATATGATAATCGGGGCTTCGACCGCGCCGGCTATGACAAAGATGGCCTAGATGAAGAAGGCTACGACAGACACGGTTTCGACAAGCGCGGTTTTGACAAGTTCGGTTACGACAAAGAGGGCTTTAACGCTCGGGGCTTCGATGTCCATGGCATGCATCGCAATGGGACACAATTTGATCAAGATGGCTACGACTCTAATGGACTCAACGAAATTGGATTGGATGTAGATGGATTTAACGGCAACGGCCTGAATCCGTCGGAAATCGAATCCAAAGGTCACCTTGACTATGAAGTGATCGAAGAAGAGATCAACCCTATCGTCCGCAGAGCATATCTAATGTGCGAGGATGGTGATTTTTCGAAAGCAGATGAGTTAGTTGAAAAGGCGCTAAATAGCAACCCCGAGGACGGTAACGCCTATCTAGCCGCACTGATGATCGAAAAGCGTGTAACGAATGAAGACCAGCTCGCATGCGTAGGCGCATTTGATTTCAAAGACTTAACAGAAAGCGCGAACTATTCAAAGGCGATTAGGTTCGGCTCGCGAAAGCTTAAAGCAAGACTAGGCGCATATGCCCAAAGAAACAAAGAGCTTATCAATGATTGGCTTTTGCTTGATAAAGATGAGCTCAGAGGACGCCTTCTCATCATGTCTCGTTACGCAGTGAGCTTTGATTACGGTATTCCACACGATCGAGAGGAGAGCCTCGAAACTGATAATGTCGCTTCTATACCAGGCAATTACATCACGTGGGAAGACAGTGCTGTCAGAAAATGGCTGAATAGCACATACCTGAATAGCCTCCCCCGTTTTATCAAAGACCGAATCATGGAATCTGAAGTATATACAGCTGGCACGGAGCGTAACTGGAGTCACTATCCGAAAAGTTGGCAAATTCCCGCTTGCACAACTTGGGACAAGATCTTCTCTCTAAGCGTTGATGAGGTGCAGAGGTATTACTGGAACAAGCGCGACAGAATAGCACACTATAAAGGCAGAGAATATGCCGCGGTTTGGGGACTAAGATCTCCCGGCTTTTTCAAAGTGGCTGGATACCATGCCTATGAACTCGGATGGGACAGTATGACCGACGGCGGAGCTATTGTTTGTTACGGCAATTTCTCTGTAGGCGACGGCATGTGGGGCAGCGCTTTTGGAACGGCGGCGGGGGGCTATGAAGTTGATCGCTACATGGAGGGCACTCGTATTGGCCATCGTCCCGCCATGTGGATTGATGACAAAGTTGCGCCATCAGATGCCAGGGTTAAGAATTGGTTTTCTGATTTCACTATTGCGTATCCAGAAGATATACGTACCGGCGCAACGAGAAACATTGCTTTCGGAGGTTATCTCTGGCGGGTTTTAGAGGTTGTGGGAGACGCAGCCCTACTCATAACCGAAAACATTGTACGCAGCGCCAGCTATACCGAAAAGTCAATTGAAGGAGTGGAAAGGAGCCCCTCGATTGATTGGAAGAGCTCGCCGGTGCGTAGGTGGCTGAACGGCGAGTTCGTCAAGGAAATGGACGAAAACGCGGTCCAACGTATACTTTCGAAGAAGAATATTACACATGACAGCGCTTTTATTAAGAAAGCCCCTGCCTACGACGACTCTTTCCCACTTCGACATAGTGAGTATGAGCCTCAGGTGACACTAGACAAGGTTTTTTGTCTCGACCCCTTCGAGGCGGCAAAGTATTTCTCAGATGATGCCGACAGGATTAGTATGCACACTGGTGATACAACGGCATGGCATTTGCGCTCATATAGCAAAGAGATTGAGTACTACGCCTATGGGGTGAGCGGACAAGGAAGTGTTGGCTTGGGCGTATCAGGCACCGCTGTTGCCAATTTGGGCATCAGGCCAGCTGTATGGATAAGGCTTCCTTAGCTGGTCTATATACTATTATGACAACAGATTCACGCGGGCAGCTCGCAAACCCATCACCACACTTTACTTTAACGGGCTTTCTAGGCGGACTTTCTAGGCGGTATGAAAATGAGGGCTATTCTTTTGGCAGACCGCCCCGTCAGTATCCCAATCGCGCCGAAACGCATCAACCTTAGAAACACGGAAACTCAGTATCCACGATGGTCTTGCAGATTTTCGCACGTCGGACGAATAAACTTACCTAGTAGCGGCCTAATGAGTCACACGCTTCTATTATAGGGAACGGCTATTTGATGAAAGAGTTTGGTAATCTCGAAATCCGAACACGCATAGCACTTTACAGCATAATCGAACAAGCAAATGAAATAGAATTTGAATTGAACGACATACTGGCATGGTCACATTTCAATGACAATATTTCAGCTCTAAACGAGCTAAATTATCTTTCCCATATCGAGAAGCAGCTACAGAAATGTTCGCTCGCCTGCAAATGTAAGCAAGTGGCCTATATCGTAGCAACGCATCAAAAATATACTGAAGCAGAACACGAATGCCTGGTTCAACTCCTTGACGAGTGGAGACGAGTGAGAAATTGCATAGCCCATGGAATCCTAGTAATCAACAGCTCCCAGATTCCCGTTTTTTATCACAACGGAACCTGTTACAAAATAGACAGTCTTGAAAAGGCGTTTTACCGCATAAATGGGATACTGATAAAAATCTTATCTGCTGACGCAGCTGAACTGAAGACACCTTATTCGAATAGATACCCTTCATCGTCGCCTAATAATGACCCCGATCACCCAAGGGACTGGGCTTCTCTAAAGCGATGAACAAACACAATGCCAACGTCCCAGCAACGGCAAGTGAGAAACATCCTTAGCCTTATCAGAATCTCAAGATAGAGTGTTATCTTTATTCGCGCTTTGACAAAGAAACAAAGTCGAAACGAAGGAGGAGGGGGACACAACCCAACCTGCCATGATTGGAATTATCAAGACAATGAAGTGACGAAGATGGGGACGCTTCGTTTCACGGGCAATCCCTCTGGACGAGCTCGCGCGCAAGATTGTTTACCACTCTTGGATGCAGAAGCGATGCGAGGCTGGTCGCTTGTCAGATCCCTATTGGTACTTCTCCTTTATTTCCAGCAATCTCATTCCACAAGATCTCACTTGTTCCTCTAGCAATCTCTCGCATTTTTCGGCGTGCGACTTCCGTTCATCAAGCAGGTCGCTCTCTCGATGTAGGGACTCCAACAATTCTTTCTTCTCGACGGGGATTGCAGCGATGCACTTGTCTCGCCTTTCCATCTTGAGTTGTAATTCACTCTCTAGCGCCCGTCTCTTCTTAATCTCAAACAGGCCTAATTTCTCTAGTTCCAAGCGGATAAGCTTTATTTCTTGACAGACTGCTTCGAGTTCCTTCTGAGAGGGAACTATCGCCAGCGCCCCCTCTTCAAGATCGAGCTGCTTCCCTACATTGCAAGCAAGCTCTCTCTGTACATTCGTCAACTCTCTGCGCACGTTGTTCAGTTCCTCTTGCTTGCCTGACATCTGCTTAAGCACAGTTTCAACTTCTTGAACGTCCGAGCCGATTTCTTCCGCCGCTTTTAGAGTCGCAATAGCTGGGTTATTTAAAATCTGCCGAACTATTTCGTATTGCCCTGCAACCAGCGATTTTGTCGCAGTCAACAATAGAGATGCCTGCTTTGCCTTCTTATCAGAATGCCGATAGCCAGATATTTTTTTATACCGCAATTCCGCATCTCTGTATTCTCCAGAAGCCATCAAGAGATTCGCCTCTTCGTAAGAGGCCGCCAGTCCTCTTTCATAAGCTTCTTGGCATTCCTTCTTTCGTTGACGAGAATCCCGATACCATGCTCCATCCTCCCCCTTTAGAACAGAAAAAGCAGCTGCAGCAGCTTGATAATCTCCTTGGGACTGGAGAGCCAATGCCTCGGAATAAGCTTTTTCTTGTATCGCCAAATTCTGCGCATTCCTCATCAGCCGTGGCGCATCTTCATAGTTGCCCAGGTCACAGAATAGACGAGCGGCTTTTTCAAATTGGCCGTTCTCGAAGTAGCTTTTTCCTCTATCGTATACGTGTTTGAGCCGCTGCTCCTCTTCTCGTTCTCTCCATGTCTCATCTTCAGCCTTTTCGAACTCAGCTCGAGCTAGCTGCTCCTTAGAATCTGAATAGTCAATAATCTGGGAATATAACTCAATGGCTTTGTCGTATTCTCCTTGCTTTCTTAGTTCGGACGCCGTCTTATATTGCTGTTCGTTGAATGCCTCGCGCGCAGCGAGAGCCTTATTTGGTGCATCACGCCATTCGCCTAGGCTGAGAAAAATGTTTTCCGCATCTAAGTATCTTGATTCCTGGAGATCACTTTCCGCCTCTGAATAAAGAGCGTCGTTTTGCTTAATGCTGCGCAAATTGACGGTCTTCTCGAGCATCCTAAGTGAGTCTGAATAATCACCCAACTCTTCGAACAATTCTGCAGCTTTATCGAACTCCTCTTCGGACAGAAGGCTTACTGCCCGTTGATATAATTTCGCTTTAGCTGCTTCGTCTCGGGCTGCTAGAGCTTTATCCGACATAACCTTCGAGTTTTTAAATGTCCCAAGAGCATCGAACGCTTTTGCAGCTTCGTCATATCTCTCTTCACGCAACAGCCTCAGCGCATACTCATAATCTCGAGCGTTTCTAGCGTCTCGTACAATTTGCGTTTTCTCCTCTTCTGAGGAATGCAGAAATACTGCACCTAAATACGACTCATCATGCTCGAAGTACTCCGACGCATACAGGAGTCCCGTGTATGCATCAGTATTAGAAAAAGTGGCATGAAAAACACTTCCGAAAAAGATGATTAACTCTTGATCGCCCCCAAGAAGAGGCAGCATATAGAGCCCCTTAAGTACTTTGTTTCCGCTCGTCACCATCTGTTGTCGGATTGTATTGTTGAGATTTTCCATGAATGCCGGGTATCGTTCATCATCAGCCACAAGGGCGTCAATATGCTCGACCGATGCGCTAATGAAATCTTCTTTGATTTGATCAAATAGCTCATCGTCATTCAAATACTTGATTTTTATACCAAGACCGCCAGTTGCTGTTCTCCCGTTACCAATAGCCTCTTGGATCTCTTTAAGCTCTTCCGCGTGTTTCACTATGCTATAAAGCCTGCTAACTCGACCAACTGACGAGTAAAGCTTATCTAGTTGTTTGTATTTTTCTAGCTCCTCTTCTTTCTTCTGGAGCTTTATTTGGTATTGCATTCTCTTGTCTTCAACGGCATCGCGAATCATACAAAGGAGTATCACGAGCCTTCGTTGCTGTAGGACCATCGGAATGAATCCGGGATCAATTGCAGCAATCACGCGTTTTACAACGTCAGCCTTGTTCTCTTTGTTTTCTAAGGAATAGTAGAAGTCTGAGAAGCTGATTTCGCGAAGTTGCTCTAGAGACGCGATTGTAGAAATATCTTTCATTGCCTTCCCCTTAACTGGGAATTGGATTCGATGTAGATATTATATTGATTGGTTGAGCCTAACCACTCTTTGATTGGTTGAGCCTAACCGCTCTTTGATTGGTTGAGCCTAACCGCTCTTCCTGTTCTTTCGATATCGAAATTCGGATTCTCCTTGCTCCAATATCGGTATCATTCTTTTCTTGCGTGGCAATGTCACCATCGCTTGCATCTCCGGAATAGATCGGATTTCTCGCACCAAGCGTAATACTGCTGGCGATAGAATATAGCGCCAACTTGTTCTGCGATTGCTGCTCGCCTTCAACGAATGCGACGATAAGAACGTTTATATCGAATAGCAACCTCCGATCGTTGAAGTTACGGCATCGGACAGATCAGGATTATGTTCTCCATCTGGTCATCATCGAGGCTGCCAAGATAATCGTAAACACCAAAGGATGCCCATAGTTCACTGAACCATTCTGGGGAATTGCACGAGATGTCGAGTTGCTCAGTAGCATCGACCGCTTCGGCATCTCTCCTGTCGCACGATACGCTCCCACACCACGCGAATCGCACCGTCCGACGAGGACGGCCACATTAAGCGTCTAGGCACGCATCTTGACCTGCTCATCCACCCTTCCGGAAACCACTGCTACAACCATGGCGGTCTTCGAATGAATGTCCTTATGTATTGATGCGCAACTCATTCTCGCCAGTCGATGATTGGCGAATCGACAGAAAGATTCCCACCACAATTGTGATAACCGAAGTTTTCCTTCGATCATCCAACAGGGAATGGAAGGACTTGCTCAAGCGCCTAGGTTCATCTACCTCATGACACAGATGACTTACAACGTTATTGTCGCCGTAGACCGTACCATGCTGCCCCGCAGCAGACCTTCCTCACCAGCTAGGCAAAATGATTCCGCACGTTCGCTCAGAACCTTTGCGGATTGAAGGACTAAGTTAGGGAACAACCAGTTTCACAACCGGAAAGCCCGTAACCACCCCCGGTGCTGACACCATATGGATTCCGTTAAGTGCAGAAGTCAAGAACGAGGGGCACCTTATGATGAAGAGCGGGCGACCAGCATGCATTCTGACACCTTCATGATCTTGCATTCGTGAACTGTCATTTGCCCTTTCGGAATGACGCATAT
>CAPI01000062.1 GCA_000333815.1 [Collinsella] massiliensis | reverse complement strand
CCACGGCCGCACCGAGGCGCCGTCCAAGCTGCGCCGCCATGCCGGCCATGCCCGCATCGACGCAGAGGAGCACCTCGCCCGCACCGGCGCAGGCCTCGAGCAGCTCGAGCGCGTACTCGGGAAGCTCCGGGACGCCGTGGACCGCCACGGCGCGCGCGCACGCCGGCGCGAGGGCGCGCACCTGATCCGCGATCAGCCGCGCGGCGACCGACGGCTCGGTGAGGCCGCGCGCGTCGAGCTCCTCGCCATAGCGCGCGAGCGCCTGGACGAGCGCGCGCTCCGCGGCGGAGAGCACGGGCGCGACAGCGTCGCCCTCGCGCGCCGCGGCAGCCTCCCCGGCGCGCTCGATATAGGGCAGGCTCTCGGCGGCCGCCCGGGCGTGCAGGGCGACGATGCCCGGCGTGAGCGCGCGCGGCGCGTCCCCCTCCCCCGCCTCCGGTGCGCCCGCGAGCACCTGAGCCATGAGGAGCTTGCGCTCGAGGCCGCCCACGAGGCGCCGCCCATCGCCCAAAAGCTCCCAGAGCGATGCGACCCACGCGCCGAGCGTGAGGACATCGACCCCGACGCCCATCCCCGCCCGCGCGAGCTCGCGGCGGCACGCGTCGCGCACCGCGAAGCTCGGCACGATGAGCGTCGCCCGCCCCGTCCCGGCGAGCGCGCGCTGAAGCCATGTCGTCTCTTCCCGTGTCAACCCGGTGCCGAGGGCACCCACCGCGATGCGTATCGCCATGTCACTCCACCCCATGTGCTCGAGGAATCGCGTTGCATGCATGGTACCCGCGCGTCCGGACAAAACGGGACGGAGAGGTGCCCGCCCTGCGCACTCCGAGCGCGCGGCGGGCGGTCGCTCCGCCCCACGTGGCACCTCGGGCCTTAGACCCGCTTCTCCATGATGTAGTCGTCCATGATGAACCCGGAGCCGATATCGGTCTCGACGGCGTCGATCGTCGTGAACCCGTTGCCCTCGTATGCGCGGATGCCCAGCTCGTTGCCCTTGTTCACGGTGAGGTACATCGCCTGGAGCCCGCGGTCGCGGCATAGCTCCTCATAGAAGCGGATGACCGCGCTCGCGAAGTGCTTGCCGCGCTCGTCGGCGCGCAGGTAGATCTTCGAGATGAAGAAGCGGTTCGTCTCCGGCTCGACGTGGCCGCCCGTGTAGCCCACCACGCGGTCGTCGTCCCCCGCGTGGATGAACCAGTACTCGTAGGCGTGCTCGCGCATGTCGCGCTCGATGGCGGGCAGCGATTGGAACTGCCCCACCATGTAGTCCGTCTGCGCCGCGCCGATGAGCGCCGGCCAGTACTCATGCCAGATCGCGCTCGCCAGCTCGGCGAGCTCCTCGGTGCCCTCTTCCGTCACCTGTTCGAACCGAGCCTCTGCCATCCGCCTCACTCCGCATCCTCTAACCGGACGATGACCCGGCGGTAGCCCCCGTATTCGCCGTTGAGCGCCTTCGACACGCGGCTCACCGTGGTCGACGAGGCGCCGGTCTTCGCCTGCACCTCGAGATAGGAATCGCCTTCGTCGAGGCCGCGCGCCACCTCGAGGCGCTGCGCCAGGTCGCACACCTCGCGCGGCGTGCACAGGTCCGTGAGGAAATCCTTGATCTCTTCCTCGCCTTCCACCAGGGAAAACGCATGGACCAGCTGCTGCACGTCCCCGCGCGCGAACAGCGACTCGATATTCATGGGCGACCTCCTCTTCCGTCGCATCGAGTGTAGCACAGCGGGCACGGCGCTTTATCGCGCTGGAGCGTCACCAGATGCCCACAACCGACCCGGAAACGCGGGCGGCGGTGTGGGTACAAGGGGCAGAGGAGCGGCGCGCCACGCGGGCTCGCCGCAGAAATCCCGCATCGAAGGAGGCACCATGGCCACCATCTATACCTCGAACGAGAAACGCATCGGACACACTCCCCTCGTGGAGCTCTCGAACATCGAGCGCACCGACGACCTCGCCGCGCGCGTGGTCGTCAAGCTCGAGAGCGCCAACCCCGCCGGCTCCGCCAAGGACCGCGCCGCGCGCGCCATGCTCGACGACGCGGAGGCCGCGGGGCGCATCCGCCGCCACGACGGCTACACCATCATCGAGCCCACCTCGGGCAACACCGGCGTCGCCCTCGCCATGCTCGCGGCGGTGCGCGGCTACCGCGCGGTCATCGTCATGCCGGAGACCATGAGCGTCGAGCGCCGGCGCCTCATGCGCGCCTACGGCGCCGAGCTCGTGCTCACGCCGGGCTCCGAGGGCATGGCGGGCGCCATCCGCGCCGCCGAGGAACTCGCGCGCACCACGCCGAAGAGCATCGTGGCCGGGCAGTTCACGAACCCGGCGAACCCTGAGGCGCACCGCGCGACCACCGGCCCCGAGATCTGGGAGGACACGGACGGCGCCGTCGACATCTTCGTCGCCGGCGTGGGGACGGGCGGCACCATCACGGGCGCGGGCGGCTACCTCAAGGAGCGCAACCCGAGCATCCGCGTCGTGGCCGTCGAGCCCGCGGACTCCCCCGTCCTCTCGGGCGGCGCGGCCGGCCCGCACGGCATCCAGGGCATCGGCGCCGGCTTCGTGCCCGAGGTGCTCGACACGGGCGTCTACGACGAGGTGGTGCGCGTGGCCACGGAGGACGCGTACGCGACGGGGCGGCGCCTCGGCGCGGAGGAGGGCATCCTCGCGGGCATCTCGTCCGGAGCGGCCGTCTGGGCGGCGCTCGAGCTCGCGCGCAAGCCCGAGAACGCCGGCAAGCTCATCGTCGCCATGGTTGTCGACACCGGCGAGCGCTATCTCTCCACGCCGCTCTTCGGCCGCGACTAGGGAAACGGGACGCCATGGCTCATGAAGGCAGGCGCGTGCTCGTCGCGATGAGCGGCGGCGTCGATTCGAGCGTCGCGGCATGGCTGCTCAAGCAGCAGGGCTATACGTGCCTGGGGGCGACCATGCGGCTGTACGACGGCGAGGACGCGGGTGCCGGCGCGGCGGGGGCAGAGCTTTCCGGCAGCGCTGGCACCGCCCGCGCATGCGGCAACCGCGCCGACATCGAGGACGCGCGCGCCGTGGCCGAGCGCCTGGGCATACCGTTCACCGTCATCGACTGCCGAGCGCGCTTCGAGCGCGACGTCATCGAGCCCTTCGTCCGCGCCTACGAGGCGGGGCTCACCCCCAACCCGTGCGCCATCTGCAACCGCCGCATCAAGTTCGGGGCGCTCCTGGAGCATGCCCGGGAGCTCGGCTGCGACTACCTCGCAACCGGCCACTACGCGCGCGTGGCACGCCGTGCGGGGGACGCCGGGGGTGCGCCCGTCTTTGAGCTGCGCCGCGCGCAGGACGTCTCGAAGGACCAATCCTATTTCCTCTACGGCCTCACGCAGGACGTCCTCGCCCACGTGCTCTTCCCCTTAGGCGACCTCACCAAGGAGGGCGACGTGCGGCGCATCGCGCGCGAGCAGGGCTTCGAGACCGCCGCGAAGCGCGACAGCCAGGGCATCTGCTTCGTGGCGGACAATGATTTCGCCTCGTTCATCGAGCGCCGGCGCGGGCAGGCGCTCCCCGAAGGCGATGTCCTGGACACCGCGGGGACGCTGCTCGGACGGCATCGCGGCGCCATCCGCTACACCGTCGGCCAGCGCAAGGGGCTCGGCGTGGCCGCCGCGCACCCGCTCTACGTCACGCGCATCGACGCGCGGGCGAACACCGTGACGCTCAGCGAGGAGGCCGACCTCATGGCCGGCGCGCTCATCGCGGACGCGTGGACGTGGAGCGTGCCCGCGACGGAGCTGGAGGCCGCGCTCGACCGCGCGGGCGACGCGGGCCTGCCGGTGTCCGCGCGCATCCGCTACCATCAACAGGGCCAGGCGGCCTGCCTCAAGCGGGCGGGCGACGCCGAGCGCGCGGGCTGCACGGGCGAGGCCCTCCGCATCGATTTCGCCGACGCGCAGCGCGCCATCGCCCCCGGCCAGGCCGTCGTGGCCTACGACGGCGATACCGTCCTCGGTGGCGGCAGGATCGTCCGCGCCGTCTGAGATACCGCGGCGACCGTAGGCGTGTACCGCTCGCACACGCGGCCGGGATCCCGCCCTTACCCGAGCTCCTCGAGGTACTCCTCGAAGCGGTCATGGAACAGCTCCGGGTGCTCCGGGTAGATTTCGTCGAAGATGCCCTGCACATAAGCCACATCATCCGCCGAGAACGGCTCCACCCGCTCATAGACGTAGACCTCGAGCCCATCCGCGAACGCAAACGTCCGCAGGAGCTCGTAGTGCGCGCCGATCACCCCGTCTGGATCCTGAACGAGGCGGTTCAGCGTCTCGACGATGCGCTCGGTGCCGTCCACGAGGTGTGTCTGCACAGGGTTGGTCGCCACGACGTAAGAGGCGTCGAAGAACGCGGTGTTGAAGCCGTCGCGCAGATCGACGTCGGCGTCCGCGGTCTCGATGGGGTACTCCGTGGATGCGGGCAGCACGACCCCGATGGGCAGCGTCGAGTTGATCTCCCAGCTCGCGCAGGTGAAGTACACCGTATCGACGCCGCCCGTGATGTCGGTGAGGTACGAGATGAGCGCACGGCGCTCGTCGAGGTCGGCCTCGATGCGCGGCTCCTGCAAACGCATGGGCAGCACAGCCGAGATGCCGGGCACGAACGGGATGAGCGTGAAGCTCTGGGCGAGACCGGCCACCGCGATGACAACGAGCGCAGTGGAGGCGCCGAAGGCGACAGCAGGGCGGCTGCCGCGCGCGCATACAAGGCGCAGGCAAGCGAAGAGGGGCGCGAACAGGACCACGAACGCCTGGCCGATGAACAGGTACCAGTGCTGCATGCCCAGATCCTGCGTGCGCCAGAACATGCCGAGCGTCACGACCGCCATAAGCAGGCAAGAGACCCAGACGGGCAGCGCCTCGCCCACACCCTGCGAGCCGCTGGCGTCCGCCCGCGCGTCGCCCCGATGCCGCTTGCCCCGCACCAGGAGCGCGACCATCGCGACGAGCGCGAGCACGATCACGGCGATCCCCAGCGACGATGCCATCTCACTCAGGCGGTCTGCAAGGGAGTCGAAGCGGAAGTACGCTTGGTAGGCCGTCGTCTGACCGCCAAAGAGCGACATGTAGATGAACTTGTAGAACACCACCGCCACCGCGAGGAAGACCGCGACGATGATTCCCAGGCCCCGAAGCAGCCGCTTGAAGAGCGCGCCCCGCTCCCCCGCCTTGACCTGGACGAGCCGCCACACCCACAGGACGACCGCGCCCACGGCGAGCCCCATGACGCCGTAGAAGAAGTACCGGCGCAAAAGGAAGGTTCCGCACACGCCGATGCCCACAGCGAGCGCGCGTGCAGGCGACGCCGTGAAGCCGCGGTCGACGAGGGCGATGGTCACGGCAAGGAAGAGCACGTATGCCGGGGCGTCCATAAGGCCGTCGAACGCCGGGTGCAGCACGACGGGCGCGCACAGCACGAGAGTGAAGAGCGCGACGATGAGCGCCGAGCGCGCAGCCACGCCCGTCGCGCGATCGTCGGCGCGGGCGGCATTCCCATCGGCCGCACCCTCCCCCTCGGAAAGCAGGCCGGCGAGCCGTCCCACGAAAGCGGTGACCATGAGTGCCGCGGGCACGAGGAAGAGCAGGACGAGCGCGAACATGCTCGGTGACCAGCCCTGCGCAATGGCTACCGGCAGCGAGAGCACCCAGCTCATGAGGTAGTTGTAGTTCATGTAGAAGATGGAGACGACGAGCTCGTGGAACGCCTCGATGACCGAGCGGCGGAGTACGTCGTTGAAGTCCAGCGTGTAGTACCAGTACGTCTGCTCGTCCCAGGTGGGCGCGAAGCTGTATCGCGCGAGGTAGAACCAAGTGAAGGCCGCGAAGAGCACGGTAACGGCGACGATGCCCGCGAGCGCGGCACGGGGCATGCGCAGAGCGGCGCGCCAGGTGCTCGTGGGAATGAGCAGCGCCGCGACGACTCCCCAGAAGCCCACGAACCCCGCGAGCCGGATGGAGAACGCCCGAGTGACGGGCACGACGAGGAGAACGAACCAGAGCGCGGCAACTACGACGGCGCTATGCCTTAGAGCGGAACCCCCCCCCTTGAATGTAGACACGCGCTGCTTGAAGTGACGTCCGCCCTGTTCCACGGCTACCCCCGAACCAATCATCGCAACATGATACCCGCGCAGTAGCGTAGCACGCCCAGGCGGAGCACTTCGGCACAATCTCGCGCTAGGAGCGCGCCGCCTTCTCGCGGTCGATGAGCATGAGCGCGAACGCGATCATGAGCAGGCCGGCGCACACGAGCGTCGCCCGGAGCCCCAGCATATCGAGACACCAGTTGCCGAGCACCGCGCCGAGCACGAAGCAGAGGATCGCGCCGAAATACAGCAGGCTGTTCTCCAAAAAGCCGCGCTCATGCGTGATCACGAAATCGTCGACGCTCTGGAGCGCGCTGCGCAGGTTGCCGATGCACATGGTCGTGGCCATGCCGTGGCCATGGATCTTGCGGAACGATTCGACCTGCATACCGCAGGCGAACGAGATGAGGCAGTTCGCCTGGAGGTTGAGCTCGGCGCCCATGAAGCTCACGACGCAGAAGATGAGCACCTCGGCGAGCACCGTGACCTGGCGCCAATGGAAGCGGCTCGAGACGCGCTCGTGCACGAGGTCCGAGATGACGATGCCCGCGGCGAAGCAGAGCACCGGCACGAGGTAGCGCACGGCGAGCGCGAAGTCGCCCTCGGAGAGATGCACGCCCGTGAGCAGGATGTTTCCCGTCTGCGCGTTGGCGAACACGCCGTCGCGCCCGATGTAGGAATAGGCGTCCATGAAGCCGCCCGCGAGCGCGAGGACGATCCCGAGCTCGATCGAATCGGACATCTGCCTGGCGCGCTGCACCCTCGGCCTCCTCACCCGCTAGCCTGACGGCACACCATTCTAGGGCATATGCGCGGCGCAACCGGCCGCGAGGGCGGAATCATCCGAATCCCGCATGCGCGGCGCCTGCTCGCCCGGGCCGAAGGCGCCTGTGGGCGAGATGTCGAACGGGAAGGTGCCGCACCGATTGAACGCCGCGATGAACATGCGGATGGCATTCGAGGGCGTGGTGCCCACGCGCTGGGTCGCCGCCGCGAAGGCCGCCTTCTCCTCGGGCAGGACCTTCGCGACGACCGGGGTCATGTGCTCTGCCATGGTCGATCCTTGGTGGAACGTGGGTGCTGCGATTACCTGGGCATGGGGCATGTGCCGACGTTGCACTACCAATGACCGAACTCCGGCGCATGCCGCATACCCAGGCGAGTACGTTTCTGCGTGTTGGTATTACTTAGTATGCTTAAGTTATACCCCGATACGTAGTATATGCCCGAACCCCCGCAGAGGCAAGGTTTTCATGCAAGCTATTGTTGGTTCAGCGTGTGATGGGGGGTATGGCCTACCGGATGCCGCCGCGATCGCCGGGGCGGCGACGTGGCTTCGCGGTGCCTCCCTGCGTCCGCGCGGCACGCGGGGCACCCGTCCCCTTGGAGCGCGCGGGATGCCGACGGCTGCGCGCGGTATCCGCAGGGCGCTCATGGCGCTGAGGTGCCGGGGCGGCGTCGTGCGCGGCGCGGCCGTCTCCCCTGCCCTGCTCGCCCGGGACGCGCTCCGCACGCACCCGCGCGCGACCGGCATGCTTCGGCCGGGCAGGACGCGGCGCTCGCTCCTTGGGCGCCTGAGTGCGCTCGACGCCTGCCTCCTGCGTCGCGGAGGCCTCCGCGGCACCCTTGCGCACTCCCGCCGCGCCGCGCTTCTTCCGCTTCGAGGTGGACTTCCCGCGCTTCGTCTTCTTCGGCGCCGTCTGCTTCCGCGGCACGCGCGCGGGGTCGATGACGGGCGGCTGCGCACCGAGGTCGAGGTCGCCGGCATCGTAGAGCTCGGCGGTCTTGCCCATGAGCGCCTCGATGTCGAAGAACTCGCTCGCATCGAGCTCGGTCACGAAGGTGAGCGCCCAGCCCTCCTCGCCGGCGCGGCCCGTGCGGCCGATGCGGTGGATGTAGTCGGTGGGCTCGCCCGGAACGTCGAAGTTCACCACATAGCGCACGTCGCTGATGTCGATGCCGCGCGCGAGCACGTCCGTCGCCACGAGCACGTCGACCTTGCCCGCGCGGAAGTCTGCGAGCGCGCGCTCGCGCTGCGCCTGGCTGCGGTTGCCGTGAATCGGCGCGGCCTTGATGCCCGCGCGCGAGAGGCGCCGGCAGCAGGCGTCGGCGCGATGCTTCGTGCGCGTGAACACGATCACATGGCGCGCGCCCTCGCGCTTGAGCACCTGGGCGAGCAAGCCGTTCTTCACCTCGAACGACACGGGCAGCACGTACTGGTCGACCGTCTCGGCCGTGGACGCGGGCGGCGCGATCTCGACGCGCGCGGGGTCGCGCACGAGGTCGGTGATGGAGCCGACCGCCTGCTCGTCGAGGGTCGCGGAGAACAGGAGCGTCTGGCGGTCCGCAGGCGTCTCGGCCACGATCTTGCGGACGTCGGGCAGGAAGCCCATGTCGAGCATGCGGTCCGCCTCGTCGAGGACGAGCACGGCCACCTCGCTCAGCTTTGCCGTGCCCTCGCCAATGAGGTCGACGAGGCGCCCCGGGGTGGCCACGAGGATGTCGCACCCCGCTTTGAGGGCGCTGCGCTGCGGGTTGTAGCCCACGCCGCCCACCACGGTCACGGCGGTGTGCCCGGTCCGCGCGGCCACGTGCGCGCAGACGTCCTCGATCTGCTGGGCGAGCTCGCGGGTGGGCGTGATGATGAGCATGGCGGGGCCGCGGCCGCGCGCACGGCGCCGCTCGCGGGCGCTGCCGCGGGGCGCCAGGTGCGGGAGCGTGCTCATGGCGGGCAGCAGGAAGGCCGCCGTCTTGCCCGTGCCGGTCTGGGCCGCCGCGAGCACGTCACGGCCGGCGAGCACCTCCGGGATCGTCCGCGCCTGCACGGGCGTGGGCACCTCGTAGCCCATATCGCGCACGGCGGCGAGCACCTCATCGGACAGGCCGAGGTCCTCGAACCGCACGTTCTCCCCGCTGCCGGAAACCGCAGCGCCGTCGGTGGTTTCTTCGATTGTATGCATGGATATCCTTGTCTTCGCGCGCTTCGCCATGAAGCGGCGTCTGTCGTTCGAACTGAGCTGTGAGCGATTCGCGGGCGCGCCGGGGATACCGGGCGCGATAGAGCCGCGATGGAGCAGATTCGCCGAGGCCAGTATAGGGGGCATCATCGCGCCCGCGCGCCGCCACGCCCGTGCCGCGCAAAAACAACAGAGGCAGGGTGCCCGGCGGCTTGCCTGCGGAAGCGCAGCTGCGGGATGCCCGCGCGAGCGAAGCGTTCCCTCCTGGCACGCTTGGGAGCCAATTTCGTGCATGTTTTCGCGAAAAACTTGCTCAGATTTGGCTCCTAAGGCCGCAAAGTGGTAGGAACCAGTCGGCGCGCCGTGAGAAATGCCTGCTATTGGATGCGTCCCGCGCTGTGCCACCCCGTGCCATCTCGCCCCGTCGCGCCACATCCCGCCACGCCCCACCGCGGCACGCTGCCCGCGCCTGGCCACAGGCTCACCCGCACGGCACAAAAAGGCCAGCTACCGGGCACGCATCCCGCGCATCCGATAGCTGGCCAGACCGTGCAAGCCCAAACGAGCCGCCCGCGAGGCTCACGCCCGCGTTACCCGCCGAGGTACGCCTTGCGCACGTCGTCGTTATGCAGCAGCTCCTCGCCCGTGCCGGAGAGCGTCACGTGCCCGGTCTCGAGCACGTAGGCGCGCGTCGCGATGGAGAGCGCCATCTGAGCGTTCTGCTCCACGAGCAGGATGGTGGTGCCCGCCTCGTGCAGCGCCTGGATAATCTCGAAGATCTGCTCCACCAAAATAGGCGCCAAGCCCATGGAGGGCTCGTCGAGCATGAGGAGCTTCGGGTTCGCCATAAGGCCGCGCCCCATGGCGAGCATCTGCTGCTCGCCGCCGGAAAGCGTGCCCGCCACCTGGCGACGGCGCTCCTTCAGACGCGGGAACCGCGCATAGACGCGCTCGAGGTTCTCCGCGATGGTCTCGCGCGGCTGCGTATAGGCGCCCATATCGAGGTTCTCCTCGACGGTCATCTGCTGGAAGATGCGGCGCCCCTCCGGCACGTGCACCAAGCCGTGCTCGACAATCTTCTCGGCCGGCATGTGCATGATGTCCTCGCCCATGAACTTGATGGAGCCCGCGCGCGAGCGCAGCAAGCCGGAAAGGGTCTTCAAGGTCGTGGACTTGCCGGCACCGTTCGCGCCGATAAGCGCCACGATCTCGCCGTCGTTCACCTCGAAGGAGATGTTCTTGATGGCGTGGATCGCCCCGTACCACACGTTGATGTTGTAGACGCTGAGCATTTACGCCTCCACCTCCTTCTTCGCCTGCGTACCGAGGTACGCCTCGATGACCGCCTCGTTTTGCTGAATCTCCTCAGGCGTGCCCTTGGCGATGATCTTGCCGAAATTCAGCACGCAGATGCCCTCGCAGATGTTCATGACGAGGTTCATGTCGTGCTCGATGAGCATGATCGCGATCTGGAACTGGTCGCGGATCTTCACGATGTTCTCCATGAGCTCGGCCGTCTCGGACGGGTTCATGCCCGCCGCGGGCTCGTCGAGCAGCAGCAGCTTCGGGTTCGTGGCAAGCGCGCGCACGATCTCCAAGCGGCGCTGGGCGCCGTAGGGCAGAGAACCCGCCTCGTGATCGGCGAGGCCCGCCATGTCGAAGATATCGAGCAGCTCAAGTGCCCGCTCGTGGTAGTACCGCTCGCTCTTCCAGTGGTGCGGGAGGCGCAGGATGCTCGTCGCCATACCACAGTGACGCTGGTTGTGCAGGCCAACCGCCACGTTCTCCTCAACGGTCATGGAGTTGAACAGACGGATGTTCTGGAACGTGCGCGCCACACCCAGACGGTTCACGCGTGCCGGATCCATACCGGCGGTGTCCTGGCCGTCGACCATAATGGTGCCGCGCGTGGGCGCGTACACCTTCGTGAGCAGGTTGAAGACCGTGGTCTTGCCCGCGCCGTTGGGACCGATGAGGCCGCAGATCTCCGTGCGGCCTACGGTGATGTTGAAGTCGTCGACCGCCTTGAGGCCGCCGAAGTCGATGCCCAGGTGCAGACACTCGAGTGCGGGCGCCTTGCCCAGGTCGCGCTCGGGCATAATCGAAACGCTCGGCACGGGCACCATCTTGGTGGTCTCGCGACGGCGCTGGGCGAAATCGGTGAACTTACTCATCGGCCTCACCGCCCTCCGTGGCTACCGCGGGCTTGGCGGCACCACGGCTGAAGCGCCGACGAAGTGCCTCGGTCGCGCGCTGATAGATGGAAAGGTGCGGCACGACCATCACGAGGATGAGCACGATCGCATAGAGCAGCATGCGGTACTGGTTGATGGGGCGCAGCACCTCGGGCAGCACCGTGAGGAAGGCGGCCGAGACGATGGATCCGGAGATGTTACCCATACCACCGAGCACGACGTACACGAGGATGAGGATCGACTGGTTGAAGTCGAACTGCGACGGCACGACCGTCGAGTAGTTCATGGCGTAGAGCACGCCGGCCACGCCCGCAAGGGCGGAGGCCACAGTGAAGGCGATGAGGCGGTACTTCGTCACGTTCACGCCCACGCTCTCTGCGGCGATGCGGTTGTCGCGCACCGCCATGATGGCGCGGCCGTCGCGGCTGTGCATGAGGTTCAAGACCACCGCCACGGTAATGAGCACCACCACGATGCCGAGCGCGAACGTCGAGACCTTGCTGATGCCCACGGCGCCCTTCGCACCGTTGATGAGGATGACGCCCTGGCTCATGCCGAGGGCGGAGGAATCGGAGAGCATCGCGAAGTGCAAGCCCGCTCCGTCGACGCCGATATAGACGTTGTTGAGCAGGTTCTTGATGATCTCGCCGAACGCGAGCGTCACGATGGCCAGGTAATCGCCGCGCAGGCGCATGACCGGGATGCCCACCAAAAAGCCCACGATGCCGGCGAGGATGGCGCCCGCCACCGCCGAGACGGCGAAGAGCACGAGGTCGGATTCGACACCGAGATACGAAAGCCAACCAGCCACGACGACGCCCGTGAAAGCGCCCACGCTCATGAAGCCGGCGTGGCCGAGCGACAGCTCGCCCGAAACACCGACGACGAGGTTGAGCGACACGGCAAGCGACACGTACGCGCAAATGGGCACGAGCTGGCCGGAAAGCGAGTTCGAGATGAGCCCGACAGCGTCCAGGATGGTCACGGCGATGAACGCCACGATGACGATTGCATAGGTGATGATGGTCTTCCGCGTCTGCGGCTTAAGCTGCATGATACCCATGACTCTCACCTACACCTTCTCGTTCACGGGCTTGCCAAGCAAGCCGGCCGGACGGATGAGGAGCATGATGATGAGCACCGCGAACACCACTGCGTCGGCGAGCTGCGTGGAGATGTAGGCACGCGCGAGAATCTCGATGATACCCAAGAGGATGCCGCCGAGCGCCGCACCCGGGATGGAGCCGATGCCGCCGAGCACCGCCGCCGTGAAGGCCTTGATGCCGGGCATGGATCCCGTGGTGGGCATGAGCGTGGGGTACGCCGCGCACATGAGCACGCCCGCGATGGCCGCGAGACCGGAGCCGATGGCAAACACCATAGAGATCGTCGAGTTCACGTTGATGCCCATGAGCTGCGCCGCGTCGCGGTCCTCGGAGCAGGCGCGCATGGCCTTGCCCATCTTCGTCTTGCTCGTGAAGAACGTGAGGGCAACCATGATGGCGACGCACGCCAAGATGGTGATGACTGCCGTCGCGCTGATGGTAAGACGCCCGTCGAAGAGCTGGAGCGCCGGCAGGCTCAGGATGCCCGAGAAGCTCTTGGGGTCGGAGCCCATGATGAGCAGCGCCGCATTCTGAAGGAAGTAGCTCACGCCGATGGCCGTGATGAGGACGTTTAGCGACGGGGCGTTGCGCAGCGGCTTATAGGCGAGGCGCTCCACCACGATGCCGAGCACCGTGCACCCCACCACCGAGAGCGCGATGCCTGCGAGCACAGGCAGTCCCAGATAGCTCACGCTGCAGAAGCAGATGTACGCGCCGACCATGATGACGTCGCCGTGCGCGAAGTTGAGCATCTTGGCGATGCCGTACACCATGGTGTAGCCGAGTGCGATGATGGCGTACACACTGCCCAGGCTCATGCCGTTGATGACGTTCGCGAGGAATTCCATGCCCCCCTCCTTTCATATGAAGCGGAGGCCGCCCACGAACAGGCAGCCTCCATACGTGTAGCGTCGTGTAAAAACACCCCAGGGGTTATTTTACATGCAGCCACCCTGAATCATAAGTCCGCCGATACAAGCATGTAAAATAACCCCTGGGGTGTTTTTACACGATCCCTGGGGTCATTTTACACGCTACAACCCGCGAGCCCTTACGCGTCGAGCGGCATGTACACGCCGTCCTGGATGACCATGCCCATGGGCATCTTCGAGATCTCACCGGTATCGGACCAGGTCGCTGCCTCGCCAGCCGTGGTGAGACCGGTGTAGGAGAAGTCGTCGGCCACGATGGCTTCCTTGAGGGCGTCACTGATGGACTGCGCGTCCATGTCGGGCGTCACGCCAGCGGCCTCGATGGCCTGCTTGAGCACGTAGATGCAGTCGTAGGCATCGGCGGCGAACTGGTTCGGGGTCTCGCCCTTGCCGTAATCGTCGCTCTGGTACTTCTCGACGAAGGACTTCGTGGCCTCGTCCTCGGCGGTCGCGACGAACGGGGTGAGGAGCATGCAGCCCTCGGCAAGGGAAGTGTCGAAGCCCTCTACCGTGAGCAGGCCGTCCATGCCGTCGACGCCGAACCACTTGGGCGCGTAACCCATCTGATCTGCCTGCGTGAGGATGAGCGAGATGGGCGTGTAGTAGATGGGCAGGAACACGAGGTCGGCGCCGGCGTTCTTGGCGTCGTTGAGCTGCACGGAGAAGTCGGTCTGGGAATCCTCGGTGAACGTGGACTCAGAGACGATCTCGAGGTTGAGCTCCTCGGCCTTGTTCACGAACGTGTCATGGATGCCCATGGAGTAGGTGTCGTCGTTTTTGTAGATGATGGCGATCTTGGTGCCGAGCCCCTGCTCGGAGATGTACTGCGCGGAAGCGGCGCCCTGGTTGGGGTCGGAGAAGCACATCTGGAAGACGTTGTCCTTGCGCGGCGTGGAGATGTTGCCATCCGCGTCGGGCTGGCCGCCGATGCAGTCCGTCGAGGAGCCGGACGGGGTGAGCGTGAAGATGTTGTCCGCGTTGGACTCGGCGGTCACGGCGACGCACGGCGTGGAGGTCACGGTGCCCATGAGGATCTGCATGCCCCAGTCCTTGAGGTTGTTATACGCGTTCACGGACTTCTCGGCGTCGTTCTCATCGTCCTGGAAGTTCATCTCGAACTGGACGTCGCCGCCCGCCTCTGCGATCTCGTCGATGGCGATCTGTGCGCCGTTCTTGACCGCGTTGCCATAGATGGCAGCGCCGCCCGTGAGGGGTCCGATGCCGCCGACCTTGAACGTACCGCCAGCGGACGCGGCGGAACCGGTGCCGCCCGTCTCGCCCTCACCGGAGCAGCCGGCGAGCACGCCCACGAGGCCAAGGCCCGCGGTACCCGCGACGAACGTGCGACGATTAACGGAAAGGTTTTGCATAGCAGTGCGACTCGACATGCAAACGCTCCCTTCATTCGGCAGCGGCGACGTACCGCTGCAGCCCCCACAAACGCCCAATACCCCGCGTGCGGCCACGCAGGAAGGACGCAAATTCCCATACCTTTCAACAGGTAGTTCGTGCTAGATTACTCTCTTTTCGCAAGAAACGTAAGGGTTCTGGGGGCAGCCGGACTCCCCAGGAGGCGCGAAAAGCGTGCAAAGCGGCTCGCGCATAAACGCTACCTGCGGGTTCTTCGGCCTCCACACCTGTGCGGAGCATGTTACATCTCTGTTTCGCCCCTCATGCGCCAAACACGCCGGAATTGCAGGCAGATATGGTCGTAGATGCCCGCGCGCAACCAACATGGTGGAAACCGGCCGGGCTGGATCTCATCATTCGAAGGACGAGGAGCTGCATATGCCCGAAACTACGCGCACCGTGAACGTGGGACTCATCGGACTCGGAACCGTGGGCGGCGGTACCGCGCTCACCATCGCGCGCAATCGCGACGAGTACCTGCGTGCCTTCGGCGTCGACCTGCGCGTCGCGAAGACATGCGCGCTCGAGCCGGAGCGGGCGGCGGAACTCGGCATCGCGCCGGAGGCGTTCACCACCGACTGGCACGACGTGGTAGCGGATCCCGCGGTGGATATCGTGGTCGAGCTCATCGGCGGCGAGCATCCCGCGACAGAGATCTTCGAGGCCGCGTTCGAGGCCGGCAAGCACGTCGTGACCGCGAACAAGGCGCTGCTCGGCCGAAACATGGAACGGCTGTGCGGCCTTGCGCGCGAGGCGGGCGTCCAGCTGCGCTGCGAGGCGTCTGCGGGCGGCGGAATCCCCATCGTGGCGACACTCGAGCGCTCGCTCGTGGGCAACCGCATGCTCACCATCGCCGGCATCTTGAACGGGACCACAAACTACATCCTCTCGCGCATGACGGTTGAAGGGTCGAGTTTCGCCGATGTACTCGCCGACGCGCAGCGTCTGGGCTACGCCGAGGCAGATCCTTCTGCCGACGTCGACGGCTTCGATGCCGCAAGCAAGGTCGCGATCCTCTCGTCCATCGCCTTCCACACGCGCGTGACCACGGACGACGTGTACATGCAGGGCATCCGCGACATCTCACCCGTCGATATCGACGAGGCGCGCAAGATGGGCTGCGTCATCAAGCTGCTCGGTATCGCGCGCATGACCGACGCGGGGATCGACGCGCGCGTGCACCCCACCATGATTCCCGAGCGCCATATGCTCGCTAGCGTGAACGGCGCTATGAACGCGGTCTTCGCCGTGGGCGACTCCGTGGGCGAGACGATGTTCTACGGCGCGGGCGCGGGCTCCTTCCCCACCGCGAGCGCCGTGGTGGGCGATATCCTCGAGCTTGCGCGCGCCATCTCGCGCGGCGAGGCACCCGAGGCGGAAGCCGAGCCCTACGAGCGCCGATTCGAGATCCGCTCGATCGAGGATCTTCGCTGCCGTTACTACCTGCGCCTTACCACCACGCACACCAACGACGCCCTCCCCGCCGTCGCCGACACCCTCGAGGCGTTCAAGATCGGCGTCGCCGAGGCACGGCAGGTCGTCCAGGACGACGGCCGCTGCATCGTCGTGCTCACCGAGGAGGCGCGCGAGGGCGACATCCAAGCCGCCTGCGCCGAACTCGCGAAGCTGCCGACGATCGAGCGCGTGGCGAGTCTCATCCGCATCGAGGACACCGCCGCCTGGGCAGAAGGCGCCGAGGCGAACGAGTAAGCATAGCGCGTCAGCAAGTTTGCGTGCGAGCGGGCATCTGGCTCCCAGCCGGATGTCCGCTCGCTGCCGTGTATTCCAGCAGCTTCTGTGTATTATTCAGCGAAAGCGTCACAAAATGTGAGAAGCGTAGGATAGTATACGTTGACCGTTTCTGCGCATCCGGAAACCTCGCTGAAAGGGAACGCGCATGCTCATAAAAGGCGATGCATCGGAAGCGTCTTCGTTCCGCTCCGTCGAGATCAAACTCAGCCCCGTGGCTGAGATGGTTTCGAGTCTCCATGTGCTTGCAAGCCCCGATATCCATCCCACATGGAAGGGCTGGTCGACCAGTATCCTTTCCTCGATGGACGCTGCATCGCGAGAGGAATTCGACTTCCTCTCCAATATCACCATGCAGTGGAATCTCCTCATGGACTATGTTTGCTACATCGAGCGACACAACATCGACAGCGCCGAGCGCTTCATAGCGAGCATCGAGACCATCGACCGCGTGGACTTCATGTACGGTATCTTCTCGGGACTGCTTCCTCGTCAAACCGTCAAAGAGGCGCTCGAGGGAAATCTCGAGACACTCGATACCGACTCACCGATTTTTCGGCATTATGTTTCCGTCGAGAGGGCGCGCTGGCTCATCGAACATGAAAAAGACGTGCGCACGCGCATCTCGACCTTCCTCAAGGTGTACTGGGAGCAGGTGTTCTCTCGACTCTGGCAGGACATCGGTGTCCGAGAGCTCGATTGCCTTGCAGACGAACGTCGCCTGCTCGGGCAGATTGGTGCAGAAAGCTATATCAGAAACTGCCATCCCCAGATCGTTATCGAGCAGGGTGCCATACGATTCGAAAAGCAAGTCGAACTTTCCTACCGCCGCACGGACATTGAAAACGTGGTAGTGATCATCTCGGCATTCATCGCCCCGGACCTTATGGTCAACTGCGTTGAAGGCTGTCTTACCATCTACAAGGGCATATCGCTCCCCTTGCGTTCCAGCGTTGAAGTGTCGGAAGAGATCGCACTGTTCCTCAAGGCCATCGGAAGCCCCATGAAGCTCAGGATCCTCATTGAACTCCAGGCTTCTCCCAAAACCACTAAGGAGCTCGCCGAGACGCTGCGCGTAGCGCCGAGCTCGATCTCGGCACACCTACATCAGATGCGTGAGGCCGAGCTCGTTTATCCCCAACGCGTGCAAAACGCTGTCTACTACCGTTTTCTCAACGAGAACTACCAGGCGAACCTCGCATATCTCGCACGAATCTTCGAGCCGGAACCGAGTGAACGGTAGGCGGTGAACCACACCTCTTCGAGCTGCCCGTTCTCCCATCCGCTCTTTGCTCAAAGCCGGGGGCACACCCCTAAAAGCGTGCCCCCGGCTTTTATCCGTCACGTTGTTTCGGTGTCATGCCACCGTAAATGCGCAGACGCCTCTCAAATGAGGCTCACACCGCACGCTTAGGCTAGACCCACTCACCGAAGTGCGTCCCAGCCACCTTATCGACAGTCTCGGTAGTAAGCGCCTCGACCTGAGCGGTGTAGTAGGCTGCGAGCGCCTCGTTGGCAGGGCGCTTGCGCGGGATCAGGAACGCGGCGAGCAGACCCTTCTGGGTGTGGAAGCGGTTGGCCGCCTGCTCCATGAGCAGCGAATGCGGGCCGTCCCAGACCTCATTCGAGATCTCATAGCCGCGGTTGCCCGGCAGCGGATGCATGACCTTGACCCACTCGGGCGCGGCATCGATGAGCTCCTGGTTGATGGAGTACTTGGGGAAGAACTCCTCGATCTTCTGGGGCTTGAGGTCGTCGGAGCCGTGGTACCACCAGGCATCGGTGAACAGGAAGTCCACCTGGTCGATGTACTCGTACGGATCGTCGGTCTCGATGAACTGGCCGCCGGACTTCTCGTAGTTCGCCTTGCACGCCGCCACGTCCTCGGGCAGCATCTTGGCGCGCTCGGGCGCGCAGGAGATGAAGGTGATGCCCATGATGGAGAAGAGGAGCGCCACGGAGCGGCACACGCCGCCCAGGTGGTAGTTCTCCTTGGAAGTGTCGGCGGAGTTGTCGCCCACCCACATGACCTTCACGTCCTCGAGCTTCTTGCCGGCGGGCTTGTTCTCCATGACGGTGAAGAGGTCGCAGAGCGCCTGCGTGGGATGCATGTGCACCGAGGACATGCCGTTGAAGACCGGCACGGTCGCCCACTTGGCGAGGTCGACGATCGCGTCATGGTTCTCGTTGCGGCACTCGATCGCGTCGCACATGCCCGAGATCACGAGCGCGGTGTCCTTCATGGTCTCGCGACCCTCGCCCACATGCATGGTCTTGGTCTCGAGATAGAGCGCGTCGCCGCCGAGCTTGTCCATGGCGGACTCGAACGACACGCGGGTGCGGGTGCTCGGCTGGTCGAACATGAGGGCGATCGTCATGCCCTTGAGCAGCGGCACCTGGATGCCCTTCTGGTCGGCCTCCTTGAGCACGCGGATCACCTCGAGAAGCTCGAGGTACTCCTCCTTGGTGAAATCCTGAACGTCGATGAAGTCCTTCTTCTTGATCATTGCCATTCCTTTCTTGGGGCTAGGCGAGCCGGCGCGGAAGGTCGCCCCGCGCCGGCGCGGAACCGGGCGATGCAGAGGGGCGCGGCCTACAGGTCCTCGCGGACGAGCGGCATGCTCATGCAGCGCGGGCCGCCGCGCGCCCGGCAGAGCTCGCCGGAGGGAACCTCGAGCACCTTGATGTCGTGCGCGCGAAGCACCTCGTTGGTGCGGTAATTGCGGTCGTAGGTGCACACCACGCCCGGCGCCACGGCGAGCGTGTTGGAACCGTCGGACCACTGCTCGTAGTCGGCCCAATAGGGATGCCCGCCGGCACAGGGGATGAGATCCACGGCAGGCAGGTGCAGCAGGCGCTTGAGCGCCTCATCCAGCTCCTCCTCCGTGCACGCCGCGTGGAGCTCGCCGTCGGCGCCGAGGGTGAGCTCGTAGAGCTTGAGGCCGCCCATGATGCCGGGATAGTAGGTGAACTTGTCCACGTCGACCGCGGTGAAGACGGTGTCCAGGTGCATGTAGGCACGACCCTTGGGGATCTCGAACACCACGACCTTCTTGAAGCTGTCGCCGCTCGCGAGCACGTTCTTGGCGAACTCCTCGATGGCCGCCGCGTGCGTGCGGCAGCTATGGCCGATCGCGATGACCTCGGGCGAGAGGATGGCGATGTCGCCGCCCTCGATGGTCTCGCCGTGCGGGTCGTTCGTGTGCACGAGCTGCGCGCCGCCGGCGAAGGACGGCACGTTCTCGAAGACGTGCTTCCACACGACCGTCTCAAGGTTGCGGGTGTTCTGGACGAAGCGGTTGATCGTGAAGTTCGATCCCACCGAGCAGCCGGGGTCGCGGCACATGATGAAGTTCGCCGAGGTATGCATCGCATAGGGATCCTCGGGCGTCTCGTCGGGGAGCACGTCGGCGAGCGACGCGGGCTTCGCCGTGCCCTCGAGGTCGGCCTTCTCGATGCCCGCCATGACGGCGCGGGCGAAGTCGTGCGCGCTCATGGGCATGAGGTACGCGGCGATCTGCTCGCGCAGGGCGGGATCGTAGATGAAGTCCTCGTCCATGTACTCGTCGAGGAACCGGCGGCGATCCTCCTCGTCGCCGAGCGACTGCTCGAACAAGTCCTCGAGGTAGACCACCTCGGCGCCGATGCTCTTCAGGTGCCCGGCGAAGACGTCGTGGTCCTTGCAGGCTTTCTCGGCCCACACCACGTCGTCGACGAGCTGGAACTCGCGGGAGTCCGGCCGCACGGCGTCGAAGTACCCTTCGGGGCGCGAGATCAAGATCTTCTTGACCGGGCCAACCTCTGAGTACACGTGGATGTTGCTCATAAAAACTCCTTCCTTACGTGCGTTGTTAACGAAACGATGCGATGCACGGCGACATGCGTGCCGGTATCCGCTGGACGTCACAACGGGATAGCCTGTTCCGACATGTCGGGAGGTGCCTGAATCGGTTCGAGCGGACGATGGCGGCCGCCCGGGTCTGAACACACGCGGGCTGGGACGCCGTCGGGAGGGAGGTCGGCCCGCAGCCGGCTTGAAATCGCAGCCGAATCGGGCACGCCTCCGCGCGGCGCCCGGGCACCCGCGGTGGAGAGGATCTCAGCGTCACATGCCCATCACGTACATGACGAGGCCAACGACCGCGGCGACGGCGACGGCGGCGACGGCGAGCTTCTCGCGACCGTTGAAGGCGGCCTCCATGCCCTCGTCCTTGCGCGCCTTGTAGTAGAAGAAGAATCCCACCACGTAGAGCACGCCGCAGAGGAGGATATAGGAGATGCCGCTGACGAACATCGCGTAGAAGAAGTACACGCAGCCGATGACGCCGATCACGAGGTTCTTCACGCGCCCCGGGTCGTCCGGATGCTGGATCCCGCGCTTCACCTGATAGATCGTGATGAACACCCAGGTGATGAGGATCGCCGACGCGCTCAGGCTGTAGCCGAAGTTGTAGGCGTCCTCGGTGAAGTGCATGGAGATGAGCAGGAGGTTGCCCAGGAGCGTGGTGAGGAAGAGTGAGAACGTGGGCACGCCGCGGTCGTTCAGCTCACCGAACTTCTTGGGCAGCAGGCCATGGTCCGAGAGGATGAGCAGCGACTCGGTGGGTCCGAGCGTGTAGTTGATCCACGCGCCTAAGATCGAGATCACCATGGCAGCCGAGATGAGGTGCCCGCCGATGGGGCCGATGTAGAGCTCGAGCATGCGCGCGACCGAGGGCTCGCCGAGGGCGACGAACTCGTCGGCCGTCATGACGCCGTAAGGCAGGATCGAGATGATAAACATGAGGATCGTACCGCAGGCAAGACCCGTGATCGAGGCGCTCGCCGCGATGCTCTTGCTCTGGGCGCGGCGCGACATGAGTGCCGCGGTCTCGATGCCCATGAACACCCACACCAGCGACATGATGGAGTTCGTGACCTGGTCGAAGACGGACTGCGCGTCGAACCCGCCATGGGTGACGTTGCCCGCGAAGTTCGTCCAGAAGTCCGTGGTAAACACGCCGAAGTTGAAGCTCACGACCACCACGACGAAGAACAGGACGAGGGGGATGACCTTGATCACGGTAAGGATCGAGTTGATAATCATGGCGCTCTCGACGCCGCGGTTGATGAAGAAGAACAGCGCCCACATGACCACCGAGGCGACGATGATGGCGGGCCAGCTCGTGCCGGTATCGCCGAGCACGGGGAAGAAGGTCGACAGCGCAATCATCATCATGGTCGCGAACGCGATGTTGCCGATCCATCCGCTCATCCAGTAGCCCCAGGCGCTCATAAACTCCCCGAGCGGGCCGGCGGCCTTATTCGCGTAGACGTACAGGCCATCGCCCTCGGGCTCCTTGTTCAGAAGGTTCATGAGGGATAGCGTGAAGGTGAGCATGCCGATGAAGCAGACCGCCCACGCGATGATGACGGCACCAGGAGAAGCAACCAAGCCGAGCTGGTACGAAAGGTCGTAGACACCGGAGCCGATCATGCCGGCCAGAATCGAGGCGAACATGGGAAAGAAACCGAGCTTTTTTCGCTCCTCCATGCAAGCTCCTCTCTCTTGTCATTAGGTATATAGGTTATTAGCTAATTACCTAATCACACTTATAGGTGAATGCGTTTTGCCTGTCAATCATGATGCGCACGAGAACCGCGGCCGTTGTGAAATCGTCGGTGAGCGGAACTCCCGCCGCCTCGAAACGAAAATCCTCAGGGAGGGCGGTGCGGCACGGTCCTCGTGTAACAAAGGTACCTGTCCCCGTTGTCACGGATATTCCGGGCAGTAAGCCCCCTCCCACGCGGCGGCTTACTGCCCGCATTCGCATATTTTGGGAGATACGGCAGCACGCGATGGTCGTCATCCCCGCCCGCCCCTCGCTGCCGTATCATAGAGACGTTATGGCATCACACCCAGGGAAGGGACGGGCAGGATGGTCTCTCGCATCTACGTGGAGAAGAAACCGGGCTTCGACGTCGAGGCTCAGCAGCTCAAAGGAGAGCTCGCCGAGATCTTGGGCATACGCGGGCTCGAGGGCGTGCGCCTCGTGAACCGTTATGACGTCGAGGGCATCGACGAGGCGCTCTTTAACGCCTGCGTGCCCACGGTCTTCAGCGAGCCGCAGGTCGACGTCACCTATAACGAGCTGCCTGAGGCTCCCGGCGCCGCCGTGTTCGCCGTGGAGTTCCTGCCCGGCCAGTTCGACCAGCGCGCCGACTCCGCGAGCGAGTGCATCCAGCTCATCTCCCAGGGCGAGCGGCCGACCGTGCGCTCCGCCAAGGTCTACATCTTGAGCGGCGAGCTCGCCGACGCCGACATCGAGGCAATCAAGCGCTACGTGGTGAACCCCGTGGAGGCGCGTCTCGCCGCCCTCGAGAAGCCCGAGACGCTCGCCACCGAGATTCCCGATCCCGAGCCTGTCGAGGTGCTTGATGGCTTCCGCGAGCTCGACGAGGCCGGCCTCGCCGCGTTCATCGCCGAGCGCGGCCTTGCCATGGACCTCGCCGACATCACGTTCTGCCAGCAGTATTTCGAAGGCGAGGGCCGCGACCCCTCCATCACGGAGATCCGCGTGATCGACACGTACTGGTCCGACCACTGCCGCCACACGACGTTCGGCACCGTGCTCGACGACGTGCAGATCGACGACGCCGTGGTGCAGGAAGCCTTCGACCGCTACCTCGCGATGCGCCACGAGCTCGGCCGCGACGAGAAGCCCGTCACCCTCATGGACATGGGCACGCTCGGCGCGAAGTGGCTCAAGCACACGGGGCAGCTCACCGGTCTCGACGAATCTGAGGAGATCAACGCCTGCACCGTCAAGGTGAAGGTCGATGTCGACGGCGAGGACCAGGACTGGCTCTTCCTCTTCAAAAACGAGACCCACAACCACCCCACCGAGATCGAGCCCTTCGGCGGCGCGGCCACGTGCATCGGCGGTGCCATCCGCGACCCGCTCTCCGGCCGCAGCTACGTCTACCAGGCCATGCGCGTCACCGGCGCGGCTGATCCAACCGTGCCCGTCGCGGAGACGCTCGAGGGCAAGCTCCCGCAGCGCAAGCTCGTGACCACGGCCGCCGCCGGCTACTCCTCCTACGGCAACCAGATCGGCCTCGCCACCGGGCAGGTCTCCGAGCTCTACCACCCCGGCTACGTTGCCAAGCGCATGGAAGTCGGTGCCGTGGTGGGCGCGACCCCCGCGAGCCACGTGCGCCGCGAGGAGCCGCAGCCCGGCGACAAGATCATCCTCTTGGGCGGGCGTACCGGCCGCGACGGCATCGGCGGCGCCACCGGTTCGTCCAAGGCGCATAACGTCGAGTCCATCGAGAAAGACGGTGCCGAGGTGCAGAAGGGCAACGCCCCCATGGAGCGCAAGCTTCAGCGCCTCTTCCGCCGCGAGGACGCCTGTCGCCTCATCAAGCGCTGCAACGACTTTGGCGCGGGCGGCGTGAGCGTTGCCGTGGGCGAGCTTGCCGACGGCCTCTACATCGACCTCGACCAGGTCACGAAGAAGTACGAGGGTCTCGACGGCACCGAGCTTGCCATCTCCGAGTCCCAAGAGCGCATGGCCGTGGCCGTGGCCGAGGACGACGTCGACGAGTTCATGGCCTACGCCACGGAGGAGAACCTCGAGGCCAACGTCATCGCCGAGGTCACGCACGAGAAGCGCGTGCGCATGGCTTGGATGGGCGACGTCATCGTGGATCTCTCGCGCGAGTTCCTCGCCTCGAACGGCGCCCCGAAGCATCAGACAGTGCACGTGGAGGCACAGGGTATCGCACCCATCGACCCAGAAAGCGACCTCGCCGAGGCCGCCCTCGACGAATTCGGCAGCCTGGAGAACATCTTCGAGAGCACCGTGCCGCTCGTACCCGGCGCTGAGGAGGTCGACTCCTTCGCCGACGCGATGCACGCCCTCGTAACCGATCTTAATGTGGCTTCGAACAAGGGCCTCTCGGAGCGATTTGACTCCACGATCGGCGCGGCCACCGTGCTCATGCCGTTCGGCGGCAGCGAGCAGCTCACGCCCGCGCAGGCCATGGTGGCGAAGTTCCCGGTCGACGGCGAGACCACCACGGTCTCCGGCATGGCGTGGGGCTTCAATCCCTACATCATGGCGGCCGACCAGTACCGCGGCGCGTACCTTTCCGTGGTGGAGAGCATCGCGCGCCTCGTGGCGACCGGCTTCGAACATGAGCGCGCCTACCTGAGTTTCCAGGAGTATTTCGAGCGTCTGCGCGACGTCCCCGAGCGCTGGGGCAAGCCCGTCGCGGCGGTGCTCGGTGCCCTCATGGCGCAGGTCGACCTGGGCGCCGGCGCCATCGGCGGCAAGGACTCCATGAGCGGCTCGTTCGAGGACCTCGACGTGCCGCCCACGCTCGTCTCCTTCGCCGTCGCGACCGGTTCACTCGACCGCGTGGTCTCACCTGAGTTCAAGGGTGCGGGACACCGCGTCGCGCTCATCGAGCCCGCCTACTGCGACGACGACCTCGTGCCGGATGCCGAGTCGCTGCTTGCCGTCTTCGGCGCCGTTGAAGAGCTTGTGCGCGAGGGCAAGGCGCTTTCCATCTCCACGCCGGGCTTCGGCGGCATCGCCGAGGTGCTCTTCAAGGCATGCGTGGGCAATCGTCTGGGCTTCACCGTCTCCGATGAGTACTACGAGGCCGAGGCACGCGACCTGTTCGACCACGCCTACGGCTGCTTCATGGTGGAGCTTGCAGACGGCACCGAGCTGCCCGAGATCGAGGGTGCTCGCGTCGTAGAGCTCGGCCATACCACCGAAGCGTACGAGCTTTCTGCCTATGACGAAGCGCTCGATCTCGCCGAGCTGCAGGAGGCATGGGAGGCCGCCATCGAGGGCGTCTTCCCCTATCGCACACCTGCCGAGGAAGCCGCCAAGCTGCCGGCCATCGAAACGGTGAACTTTAGCTGCGCGGAGACCGGTCGCATCCAAACCGTGTATGCCGGCGAGAAGTTCGCGCGCCCGCGCGTGATCATCCCCGTGTTCCCCGGCAACAACTGCGAGTACGATAGCGCCCGCGCCTTCACCGCCGCCGGCGCCGTGGCCGATACCCTCGTCATCAACAACCTCACGCCCGAGGCGGTCGCCGAGAGCACGGCCGAGCTCGCCCGCCGCATCCGCGAGAGCCAGATCGTCATGATCCCCGGCGGCTTCTCCGGCGGCGACGAGCCCGACGGCTCCGCGAAGTTCATCACCGCGTTCTTCCGCGCGCCCGAGGTGACGGAGGCCGTGCGCGACCTCCTGCAGAACCGCGACGGCCTCATGCTGGGCATCTGCAACGGCTTCCAGGCGCTCGTGAAGCTGGGGCTCGTGCCGTATGGCGATATCGTGCCCGCGACGGCCGACGCGCCCACGCTCACGTTCAACACCATCGGCCGCCACCAGAGCCGCTTGGTGCGTACGCGCGTGGCGAGCGACCTTTCGCCCTGGCTCTCTGCCTGCGAAGTGGGCGATACCTACACCGTGGCCATCTCCCACGGCGAGGGTCGCTTCGTGGCGAACGACGAGGTGCTCGCGCAGCTTCGCGAGGGCGGTCAGATCGCGACGCAGTACGTGAACGAGGCCGGCGCGCCCAGCATGGACCTGTCCGTCAACCCGAATGGCTCCGTCCTCGCCATCGAGGGCATTACCTCACCGGACGGCCGCGTCTTCGGCAAGATGGGCCACGTGGAGCGCCGCGGCGACGGCCTGTACCAGAACGTGCCGGGCGAGAAGTTCATGCCCATCTTCGAGAGCGGCGTGAAGTACTTCGCATAGTCCTTGACGCTAACCGGGAGGGGCACCGCCGAGCAGGAGTTCCCACGCGAACGTCCTCGCCGCTTCGCGGCTGCGGAATGTTCGCTTAGGGAACACCGGCTCGGCGGTATCCCTCCTCGCGTTTTCTGCCTTGCTGCGGCAATGAGAGGATGCGGGGACACAGGGCTCGAGGCCCGGCTCGAACAAATTGCGCCAAATGAACGGTTTTGGCGGGGGGTAGCGAAGTATCTCTGAAACCCGTGAGGCTGCGACCTGCGAACTTTTTGCCGCTTCTTCCCTTGCTACTTAGCGAACCCCTATAAAACTGTTCACTTGGCGCGATCTGGGAATTCGGACTCGCCGTTTTCATTGTGATGACCCTGGAGAGTGGCCGAGCTTGTCGTTTCGTGCGAACCGGCTTCGCTTCTAGCAACTGGTAACATCTTCTTACCAGTTTTCCTGTTACCTGGTAACGTCACATTACCAGTTTCGTCAGTGAGGGACACAATGGCAGACCTTACGCACACCATCGACCGTCGCCGCGCGCGGGAGGCGTTCGATAGCTATGTGGCAGCATACGACGCAACGAACCCGCGCATCGCACTCAAGGTCGAGCACACGCTGCGCGTCGCGGAACTCTGCGAGCGCATCGCGCGCGAAGCGGGATTCACGCCGGCGGGCGTCGATCTTGCCTGGCTTTGCGGCCTTCTACATGATATCGGCCGCTTCGAGCAGCTGCAGCGCTGGGACACGTTTAGCGACGCCGCATCGACGAGACATGCGGCGCTCGGAGTCGAGGTGCTTTTCGGCAACGAGGGCGATACGGGCGTCGCCGATGATGACGGGAGCGCCGCGGGCACCATCGGCATCATCCACCGCTTCATCGACCCGAGCGACGAGCTCGAAGAGGTCATCCGCGCCGCGGTAGGCTTCCATAGCGACTACCGGCTGCCCGAAGACCTCAACGTTCGCACACACGCCATCTGCGATGTCGTCCGCGATGCAGACAAACTCGACATTCTGCGGGTTGCCAGCACAGACACCGTCGAGACCGTGCTCAACGCAACCGAAGACGAGCTTCTCGCGAGCGCCGTCTCCCCCGCCATCGAGGACGCGTTCTTCGAGCACCACACCGCGCACTACTCCGAACGCGTCACGCCGGTAGACTACCTCGTCAACCTTGCTTGCTTTGCCTTCGAGCTCGTCTATCCCACAAGCCTCGAAATCGCCGACGAGCAGGAGTACATCTATCGCGCCCTCGAGCGACCGTTCGGCATTACGCGCCCCTTCGAAAAAAAGGCGACCGCCCAGCTTATGAATCGCATGGACGGCCACCTTCGCGCTTGGGTTGATGAACGGCTCTGCTAGAAGCGAATAATCTTACGCCTCGCCCTTCTGGGCCTCGAGGCTTTCCGCCACGGCGTCCTCGGAACGAATGCCGTCTTCGGCACGCTCGAGCACGTCGAGGTACTTGTTGTACATGTTCTCCGTCGCAAGCTTGTGCGGCGACTTCTTGGAATAGGCCTTGACCTGCGCCGCCGTCTTCGACACGGCCTGGATGGTGCCGGCGCCCGCCACGCAGCCGCCCGGACACGCCATGCCCTCGAGCAGGTAGCCGTCGTACTTGCCCTTCACGGCATCCTTCATCATCTTGCGGCAGTTCTCCAAGCCCTGCGCGGCCGCCACCTTGACCTCCATGTCGGGATGGTCCTTATGGATGGCGTCGACCACGGCCTGCGCGACGCCGCCCGCCACGGCGAAACCGCGGCCAGACGCGCTCGCGACGTCGAAGTCCGAGGCGCCGTCGCCCTTGAGCTTCGTGTACTCGATGCCCTTGGCCTCCATCATGCCTGCCATCTCCTCGAACGTGAGCACGAAGTCGACCTCGCTCTTCACGCTCTTGCGCATGGCCTCGAGCTTCTTCGCGGCGCACGGCCCCACAAAGACGATCTTCGCCGTGGGATGCTGCTCGCGAATGAGGCGCGCGGTGAGCACCATGGGCGTGAGCGCCATCGAGATGCACCCGGCGTGCTCGGGGAACTCCTTCTTCGCCATGACCGACCACGCGGGGCAGCAGCTCGTGCCCATGAACGGAATCTTCTCGGGCACTTCCTCCAGGAAGTAGCCGGCCTCCTGAACCGCGCAAAGGTCCGCGCCGATGGCGACCTCCTCCACGCCCGCGAAGCCGAGCTTCTTGAACGCCTCGCGCAGCTTGTCAACGTTGCCGCGGCCGCCGAACTGCCCCACGAACGAGGGCGCCACCGCGGCGATGACCTCCTCGCCCGTACGGATGGCCTGGATGATCTGGAAGATCTGGCTCTTGTCCGCGATGGCGCCGAACGGGCAGCTCACGAGGCACTGGCCGCACGAGACGCACTTGTCGTAATCGATCACGGCGCGACCCTGCTCGTCGGAGCCGATCGCGTTCATGCCGCACGCCGCGGCGCACGGGCGCTGCCAATGCGCGATAGCGGTGTAGGGGCACGCCTGGCGGCAACGGCCGCACTTGATGCACTTCTCCTGGTCGATGTGGGCCTTGCCGTCGATGAACGAAATCGCGTCCCTGGGGCACACCTCCTTGCAGGGATGCGCGAGGCAGCCCTGGCAGAGGTTCGAGACCACGTACTTCTCTTCAGCGCACGCGTTGCACGCGAAGTTGATGATGTTGATGAGCGGGGGTTCGTAGTACGTCTCGGGCTTGGCCGCGAGCTCCGTGCCCTCGGAAATCTTCGCCGGACGATCGGCGCCCTGCATGGGCAGACCCATGGCGAGACGGATGCGCTCGCCCACGATGGCGCGCTCGAGGAAGACGCTTTCGCGGTACGTTGCGACATCGCCCGAGATGATCTCGTAGGGCAGGTCGTCGAACTCATCGTACACGCCGTCGGTGTCCTCGTACGCAATGCGAGCTACCTCGCGGAACACGGTGCGGCGGATCTTCGTCAGGCTCGTGTAGACGCCGCGCATCGCTTCTGCCATGTTTTCTCCCCTCAAAGGATCGGGCGCTCGCAACCGCGCGGCGCCCGTCTTGTTCCATGCCGTCTTAGTATAAAGGAGACGCAAACAAATGCGAGGGTACGTAAGAGTGTTTTTACTGTTCCGCCGCCCCTCTTCTCAACAATGCCCCGCCAAAGGGGACGGGGGTTATTGGCTGGTGCGGGTTCTGCCCTGCCAAAGGGGACGGGGGTTATTGGCGAGGATCCACCCCCCCCGTCCCAAAAGGGACAGTCCCTTTTGGCAGTACTCCAACGCCCGCCCCAACATCCATGCAGCGAGCCGGCCGCGCCCGAAGGCAACGACCGGCTCGCCGGGAACGTATCGTCCGCCCGCGGGCGAACGGAGCACGCGATTCGTTACTTCGCGAGCCCGGATTCCTCAGCCGAAAGCGGCTTCTTGAGGAACGAGAGAATGAGCGCGGCAATCACGGAGCCCGCGATGAGCGCCACAAGGTACATCACCGGATTGCCGATGACGGCGATGACCCAAGCGCCGCCATGGGGCGCGGGGCTCGTGCAGCCGAAGAGCGCGGAGAGCGCGCCGGCGACGGCCGAACCGATGATGCAGCTGGGCAGCACGCGACCGGGATCGGCGGCGGCATAGGGAATCGCGCCCTCAGAGATGAACGAAAGACCCATGATGTAGTTCACGATGCCGGCCTTGCGATCCGCCTCGGTCCAGCGATTCTTGAAGAACGTGGTGGAAAGCGCAACGGCGATGGGAGGAACCATGCCGCCGACCATGACGGACGCCATGACGATCTGCGCGGAGGTGGTGCCAGCAGCGAGCATGCCGGTGCCGAACACGTAGGCCGCCTTGTTGAAGGGACCGCCCATGTCGACGGACATCATGCCGCCCACAACAGCGCCCAGGAGCACGAGGTTGCCCGTGCCGAGGCTATTCAGCGCACCGGTGAGCCAGGAGTTGATCGCCGCGAAGACGGGGTTCAGCGCGAGCATCACGAAGCCGATACCGAAGATCGCCACGAGCGGGTACAAGAGCACCGGTTTTATGCCCTCGAGCGAGCTGGGCAGATGGTCGCAGGCCTTCTCGAAGGCAAGCGTGAGGTAGCCCGCTGCGAAGCCGGCGAAGAGCGCTGCGATGAAGCCGCCCGAGATGAGGGCGCCCTGCGCCTCGGCGTCCATGGCCGTGGCGAGGTAGCCGAGCGTGAAGCCCTGTTTGGCGAGCCAGCCGCCCACCAGACCGGGCGCGAGGCCGGGACGGTCGGCGATCGACATGGCGATGAACGCGGCCAGGATGGGCAGCATGAAGTCGAACGCCGTGCCGCCCACGAGGTTGAAGAACGCGGCGAGCGGCGTGGAGCTACCATAGGCAGCCGTTCCCATGCCCTGGGTGTCCACCAGGAAGGCGATGGCCTTCAGGATACCGCCGCCCACGACGAACGGCAGCATGTGCGAGACACCATTCATGAGGTGCTTGTAGATCTGCGAGCCGATACCGTCGCCCGAGGCGGCCGCCGGAGCGGAAGACCCGCCCTTCGCGTGGCAGATGGGCGCCTCGCCGTCCACGATGATTTTGATGAGGCGCTCGGCATCGTTGATGCCGGCGGAAACGTTCGTGGAGTAGAGCGGCTTGCCGTCGAAGCGGCTGAGCTCGATACCCTTGTCCGCTGCGATGATGATGCCCTTGCACGCAGCGATCTCCTCCGCGGTGAGCGCGTTCTTCGTGCCCACGGAGCCCTGGGTCTCGACCTTGATGGTGTAGCCCATCTCGCCCGCCACCTTCTCGAGGTTCTCGGCGGCCATGTAGGTGTGCGCGATGCCCGTGGGACACGCGGTGATTGCAAGGATCTGCGGCAGGCCGCTGTCCTGCGCGGCTGCTGCGGGAGCGGCCTTTGCAGCTGCCTTGGCCTCTTGTTCGGCGTCGTAGGCAGCTTCCGCGGCATCGATCGCGGCAAGGAATTCGTCTACCGACGTCGCCGCGCGAAGCGCCGCCGAGAACTCGGGGTGCATGAGGAGCGCCGAGAGCTTGGCGAGCACCTCGAGGTGCACGTTCGCCTGCGTGTCGGGAGCGGCGATGAGGAAGATGAGGTCGGAGGGTTTGCCGTCGGGCGCCTTCCAGTCCACGCCGCCGGGCACGGTGATCGCCACGAGACCGGGCTCGCTCACAGCATCGGTTTTGGCATGCGGAATCGCCACGCCCTCGCCCACGGCGGTGGAGAACTCAGCTTCGCGTGCGAGCACGGCTTGCTTGTAGCGGTCGCGGTCTGCGACAGCCCCGATGCCGCACTGCAAATCGACGAGGACATCGATGGCCTCATCCTGCGACGCGGCGACTACGCCGAGCTTCACACCCTCCTTCTTCAGCAATCCGGTGATCTTCATGTCAATACTCCTTTCTCGGCAAAACGCCGCATGATGGATGAAACGACCTCGAAAGACGTCGTACGTTCTACATCGACTCTTGATCGAACGGGTTCAGAGCGCATCACAGCGATGGACGCGCCCAGCCACTATCCCCCGTCCCCAATGGCAGGCCGTCCCTAATGGCATCTCAGAGGGCGGCGAGGAGTGCCTCGACTTCGGCGCGCGTGGCGAGCTGCATGGAGAACGCGCTGGCGGAACCAGTGCACACGCCCATGCGGAACGCCTGCTCGTAGTCGCCGCCACTCTCGGTATAGCCCGCAACGAAGCCTGCGACCATCGAGTCGCCCGCTCCTACGGAGTTCACCACATGACCGCGCGGCGCCGGGCTCTCGTGCACCGAGCCGTCCTCGGCCACGAGCACCGCGCCCTCGCCCGCCATGGAGACAAGAACGTTGCGCGCCCCGCGCTCCTGCATCTTCCGCGCCCAGGGCACGACCTCTTCGCGAGTGCGGAGCTCCACGTCGAAGATCTCGCCGAGCTCGTGGTTGTTCGGCTTGATGAGGAAGGGGTGATACGGCAGCACGTTCACGAGCAGGTCGCGCGTGGCGTCGACGACGATAGACACGCCGCGACCCTCGAGCCTGGCCATGATGCGCTCATAGATGTCGCCGGGCAGCACACTCGGCACGCTGCCAGAGATGATGAGGGTGTCGCCGGCCGTGAGCTCGTCGAGCTTCGCGTAGAGCGCTTCGACATCCGCCGGCTGAATGGCGGGACCCATGCCATTGACCTCGGTCTCAACGCCGTCGGAGTTGATCTTCACGTTGATGCGGCTCATACCCTCGGCGACCTCGATGAAATCCGCCTCGACGCCCGTCTCGCGCAGGCGGCGCGCGATCTCCGCCCCCGTGAAGCCCGCAAGGAAGCCGAGCGCACGATTCTCGTGGCCGAGGTTCCTGAGCACGATGGACACGTTCACGCCCTTGCCGCCGGGCAGCATCTCCTCATGCGCGGTTCGGTTCACGAGCCCGAGCTTGAGACCGTTGACCTGGATGATGTAGTCGAGGCACGGGTTGAACGTTACGGTGTAAATCATGTGCTTCCTCCTTGGGAGACGGTGGGGTGTCGATGTCCTACTCGACGACGATGACATTCGAATAACCGTCGAGTTCGCTGGGTACGGCGTCGGTGATGACCACGGCGTCGTCGAACGCCGCGAAGGCGACGGGCGATACAGCGGAAAGCTTGCTCGAATCGCACAGCACGTACGGCTTGAGCGTATGCGCGAGCGCGGTCTCCTTCACCAGGGCTTCGCCCAGCTCAGGCGTCGTGAAGCCGGCATCAGGCGTCGCGCCGTTCGTGCCGAAGAACCCGATCGTGAAGCGGAAGCGGCGAAGCGTCTCCACCGTCTGCTCGCCCACGAGCGCGCCGGTAACGGTCTTGATCTCGCCCGCCGGCATGAGCACGCGGCAACCTTTTTCGAACAGGGCGTGCGCGATCTCCACGGAGTTCGTCACGTAGGTGGCTGAATGCTCAGTGATGGCGTCCGCCAGGCATCCCGTGGTGGAACCGGCGTCGATGTAGACGAAATCGCTGGGGCCGATAAGCGTCGCCGCAAAGCGCGCGATGCGCCGCTTCTCGGCAAGATAGAGCTCGTGGCGCTCACCCACCGCCTGGTCGACCGAGACCACCGTGCGCCGAGCCGCCGTCGCACCCGCAGAGGCGGCACCGCCGTGAACCTTCACGATGCGCCCTTCCTGCGCAAGGCGCGTGAGGTCGCGGCGAACGGTGGACTCCGATGCGTTCAGCAGCTCCATGAGCTCGGCGGAGGTGACGGTCCCCCGCTCGTCCACCACAGCGACGATCCTGTTGAGCCGTTCCTCTGCAAGCATGGCGCAACCCTCCCAACTTCTGCCGACGGCTCCAGATCTGCTCAACTTCGAATCTGTTCAGATTCCGTCACTAACGTTCAATTTCCTTCACGGGTAGAACAATATCATCAGAATCAGTCATTATCGGTCAGATTCGTTCATCTTCCGCCAACGGTAGGAATCACACCGTGAATGGTTCAAGCGAGCCCGGGACATCGTTTCAAACGTATGACGCGAAGTAACGCCCAAGTTCAGTCCCCACGTTGTCGTACAATGCTCCTACCTGCATAGAACGCCGCGCGAAAGGAGCAACCATGAGCCTGTGGAACATGCTGGACGAGCTGAGGGGCGCCACCTGGGTCGACCTCACCCATCCCCTCACGAACGAAAGCCCCTACTGGGCGGGCATCCCGGAGGGCTCCGTCGAGCTCTGCCGCACGGTCTTCGACTACGACGAAGAGATGCTCTCGCGCCGCATCCATACGTACAAGTTCCCGGGGCAGTTCGGAACGCACGTAGACTTCCCGAGCCACTTCACCCCGGGCGCCGTGGGCTCGGAGGCGTACGAGGTGGGCGACGGCAGCTGGACGGCCATGCCGCTTTGCGTGGTCGACCTTACCGGCAAGGTCGCCGCCGAAGGGCCGGACACCGCCGTGACCGTCGCGGATATCGAAGCGTGGGAGACCGAGCACGGCCGCATCCCCGAGGGCTCGTTCGTGGCGCTGCGCACGGATTGGTATACGCGCTGGCCAGATAACGACGCGCTCAACAACTTCGATGCCGAGGGCGGCGAGCACTGCCCCGGCTGGTCCATGGAGGCGCTGAAGTTCCTGTACGAGGAGCGTGGCATCCAGATGAACGGCCACGAGACGTTCGACACGGACGCGTCGTTCCTCGCCGCCGAGGCCGATGACCTTGCCTGCGAGCGCTATGTGCTCGATAACGGGCATCTGCAGGTCGAGGTCATGGCGAACCTCGACAAGGTTCCCGCCACGGGCGCCGTCGTGTTCGTGACCTGGCCGCACATCGAGGGCGCGACGGGCCTCCCCGCCCGTGTCGTCGCGGTCTTCTAGTGATAATCTGAGTCCAGGACGGAAATTCTCACGTGCGAGGAGGGGTAGTGGACGAAGAGAGCGTGCAGCAATCTGCTGGTAACGTGCGGCTTACGGCCTTGCGCGCCGCGTTCCCCTACACCCTGCCCATCCTCGCCGGCTTTCTCTTTCTGGGCATAACCTGTGGCATCTACGCCGCCTCGCTGGGACTTCCCTGGTGGGTTCCGACGCTCATGGCCTGCTGCATCTTCGCCGGGTCTGCGGAGTTCGTCGTCGCGTCGATGCTCACCGCCACGTTCAACCCGCTCCAGACCTTCATCATGGTGTTCGTCATAAACGCGCGCCACCTCTTCTACGGCATCTCGATGCTCGAGCGGTTCCGCAACATGGGACGCAAGCGCCCGTACCTCATCTTCGCCATGTGCGATGAAACGTTCTCGATCAACTTCTCCACCCGCGCGCCCGAAGGCGTCGACGAGGGATGGTTCATGACCTGGGTGAGCGTGCTCAACCAGTCATACTGGATACTCGGCTGCACGCTGGGAAGCATCTTCGGCAACGCCCTCGCTATGGAAGTGGAGGGTATCTCGTTCGCCATGACGGCACTCTTCGTGGTGATCTTCCTCGACCAGTGGCTCAAGGATGCGAGTCACGCCGGCGCGGTGATAGGGCTTGTCGCTTCCGCCGGGATGCTCGTTCTCTTCGGTGCGGACTCGTTCATTCTGCCCGCCATGGCGCTCATCTTGGTGGGCGTGCTCGCCGTGCGCCGCAAGGTGGAGCCGAAGTACGCCGCCGCAAGCGCGGAGGCCGCGGGCGCGGATGCGGGCACGGGCGGCACATCCGGGGACGCTGCGGAAATGGGCACCTCACCTGCAAGCGCGGTCGCTGCGCAGGGAGGTGACGCTGCGTAACCGGTATGCAAATGGTGCTCGTCATCCTCTCGGCGGCAGGGGCGACCGTGCTCACCCGTGCCCTCCCCTTCCTGGCCTTTCCCGCCGGACGCGAGACGCCTGCGGTCGTGCGCTACCTGGGACAGGCGCTCCCCGGCGCGGTATTCGCCCTGCTCGTCGTGTACTGCCTGAAAGACGTCGACGTACTCGCCGGCGCGCATGGTATACCCGAGACGATCGGCATCCTCATCGCCGGCGGCACGTATCTCTGGCGTCGCAGCATGCTCGTCTCGATTCTCTCGAGCACCATCGTCTACATGCTCCTCGTGAACCTCGTGTTCTAGCTCCCGCCAA
>CAPI01000063.1 GCA_000333815.1 [Collinsella] massiliensis | reverse complement strand
CACGCGAGCGCGGCCCCGAGCGCGGCGACCTCGACCTGCTTGGCCACCATGCCGCCCTGGCCGAACATCCCCGGCGACGCCGCCTGGGCGACTCCCAGCATCGCTTGGAGCGCGGCGCGGTAATCGCCCGCGCCGAGCGCCTCGAGCACGTCGAAGACGGCGACGGGCCGGCGCGCCGCACCGCTCTCCTGCGCGCGGTCGGATTCGAGCCGGGTCTCGTTGCTCTGGAGGGAGCGGAGCTCCCTCAGCACGCCGTCGGCATCCACGAGGCGCGAGCCGCGCCAGCGCTTATCGCTCGCGCAGGCGATCCGCGCCGCACCCGACCACACGCCGGCGAAGGGCGAGCGGATCCAATCCACGAGTTCGGGTGCCGGCCACCATGCGACCGGCTCCTCGTTGCCCATGCGGTCGAGCACATCGATGAGCATGAAGAAGAGCTCGCCGGCACGCGTCTCGGAGAAGCGCAGGCGCGCCTCGACGCGCGACGCGACCCCCCGGGCGGCGAGCCGGGGTGCGAGGTGACGCGCGAGGGCGAGCGGATCGGGCGATGCCGCGACGACGTCGCCTGCGCGCGCGGCGTCGAGCACCAGGACCGTATAGGCGGCGTCCCGGGCCGACGGGCCGGCGACCTCGGCG
>CAPI01000064.1 GCA_000333815.1 [Collinsella] massiliensis | reverse complement strand
CCGGGCAGGTCGGCCTCATCCCCCGCCGCGTCCGGGCGACGGTCCTCGCCCTCGGCATGGAGCGCAGCCGCCATCGAACTGTAGCTATACGAGTCGCGCGCCGCCGGCTGGGCGGGCAGGATACGCAGCTCCACGGCCGCCGGGCGCGCGAGCACGACCTCGCGCGGAACGTCCGGATCCTCTCCCGCATCCTCGGCCGCGGACGCCTCCGCAGCGGCCTCGGACTCCGAGGGCGCGGCTCGAAGCGGGTAGTCCTCGGCCTTGAATTCCACGCACGGGCGCTTCTTCTTGCTCGTGGAGGGATACTTCATGTCCTCGAGCAGCACGAGCTGGTAATCGCCGGCGTGGGCGTCGGCGAAATCCAGGCGGTCCGCGCCCAGGTCCGGCAGGCCGCCGTTCTCGCGGTCGGCGGGGAGGATCCGCGCGAGCACCTCCCCCACGAGCGAGGTGCGGCTCCCGGGCTCGAGCTCGGTGGCGCGCTTCGCCCCCATGGCGAGGATCACCACCTCGCGGGCGCGCGTGATCGCCACGTAGAGCTTGCGCGCCGCCTCCTCGTAATCGAGGGCGTCGGAGGCGCGGCGCATGTACGTGAAGGCCTCCGCCGCCGTATCGGGCGCCTGGGTGACCTCCTCGTCGAGCACGAGGTCCTTCGCCGCGGCCATCTGGGCGTCCACGTCGAGCTCGGGGAGGTTGGGGCGCGCCGCCCAGAGCGTTCGGCCGCCCTCATCGAGCGTGGCGAAGCAGTCCGCGTTCACGCGGATCCCGTCGCTCTCGACCACCGCGACGACCGGGTACTCCAGGCCCTTCGAGGCGTGGATGGTCATGATGTGCACCGCGTCCTCGTCGCCGCCGGAGAGCGCGGCGGGCGTCTCCTTGATATGCGCGACGTGGTTCGCGACCGCGCGGGCGACGAGCCGCGGCGAGAACTCCCTGCCCCGCTCCTCGTCCTCGATGATCGCCATCACCTTGAGCACGTTCGCGGCGACGGCGCGGTCCTCGGCGCCGCCCCGCTCGAGGCGGGCGAGCCATCCGGATTCGTTCACCACGTCGCGCACGATGGCGCTCATGCGGTCGCGCCCGACGCGCGCGAGGGCGCGACCGAGGATCTCCCGCGCGCGGTCGAGGAGCGGCAGCGGCAGGAAGTCCTCGAGGATCTCGCCGCGGACGAGCGCATCGCCCGTGATGGTGCGCGCGTCCCTGATGCCCGCCTCGGCGTTCCACTGCGTGCCGACCGCCAGGAGCTCGGTCGCCCCGAACTCGAAGAGCGGCGAGGTGATGAGCGGCGTGATGCCCTGCTCGCCGTCCTCGGGGTCGGCGAGGAACGCGGTGAGCGCGAGCATGACCCCTACCTCGGGCGCCTTGGGGAACACCGAGGAGCCGCCGGAGATCACGCAGGGCATGCCAGCCGCGCGCACCGCGCGGGCGTAGACGTCGGCGGTCGTCATCTTCGACATGATGATGACCATGTCGCCGGGGGCGAACCCCTCCTCGTCGCGGAGGCGGCGGAAGCGCTCGGCGATCGCCTCTGCCTTCGCCTGGGCGCGCTCCTCGGTGGTGCCGCCCACCACGAGCACGGCCTGGCGGCGCGACAGGTCCGGGCTGCGCATCACATGGACCCCGCCCTTCTTGGCGAGCGCAGCGGCGCGCACCTCTTCGCCGCACGACTCGAGGTGCAGGAAGTCATGGCCCAGGCGGTTCTCCGCGCCGCCCTGGAAGATGCGGTCGGCGAACTCGAGGATCTGGGCATGGCTGCGGAAGTTCACGTCGAGGTCGAGCACGGTCCCCGCTCCGGACACCGCGGCCGCCTTGGCGCGGAACACCGAGACGTCGGCGCCGCGGAAGCGGTAGATGGACTGCTGCGCGTCGCCCACGGTGCACAGCTCGCGCCCGTCCGGGCTGCACAGCAGGTTCACGAGCTCCACCTGCTGCTGCGCGGTGTCCTGGAACTCGTCGACCATCACCATCTTGAACCTGCCCGCGAACTCGGCGCGCACGACGGGGTTGTGTTTCAGGGCGTCGTAGGCGATCTGGAGCAGGTCGTCGTTATCGAGCACGTTGCGCTCGCGCTTGAGGGCGCGGTAGGCCTCCTGCACCTCGGCGGCGAGCGGCATGAGGTCGTCGAGGGCAGCGGCGTTGGCGGCGAGGTAGGCCTCGGCGAAGAACTGCGCGCGGGCTTGGCGCACCTCGTCCACGAACTCCTTCTCCGCGCCCGCCACGCGCTTGTTCAGCGTGCCGCAGGCGGCGTAGCAGGCGCGCAGCGCCGGCAGGTCGCGCGGCGAGGCGAGGTAGGCCTCGATTGCCTCGACCGCCTCGCGCGCCGCGGCGGCGTTCTTGAAGGCGGGGGTCTCCGCGATGTCGCGGTACGCCTCGTACAGGCGGCGGTACGAGGGCTTCGGCACCACCTGCTGGAACTGCTCGAGCCCGCCCGTGGAGGAGGAGACCTTGTTCAGGATCGCGAAGAGGATGCCCATGAGGCTGTTGACGGCGAGGCTGCCCGGGGAATCCGGCTCCACCTTGAAGCGGCGGAGCAGCTCGGCATGCGCGTCGCCGGCGTTCGCCAGCACGCGCTCGACGGCGGTGCGCTTGAGGTCGTCGGCGTAGTCCGCCATCTCGAACGCGGGGTCGACGCCGAGGTCGAGCGCATGGGCGCGGATGATGCGCGAGCACATGCTGTGGATGGTGGAGAACCAGGCGTCCTCGACGCGCTCCGCCTGGGCCTCCATGCCCTCCTCGGTGAGCGCGCGGCGCACGCGCATCTTGAGCTCCTGCGCCGCCTTCGTGGTGAACGTGATCGCGAGCACCTGGTCGATGCTCTCGAGGAACGGCTCGGGCACATCGGGGTCCGCCCATTGAGCGCGCGGCTTCGAGCCGGGCTTCAGGGCGTTGAGCACGCGCTGGGTGAGGACGAGCGTCTTGCCCGCGCCCGCGCCCGCCGAGACGAAGACCGGGCCTTCGAGCGTCTGCACGATCCGTGCCTGCTTGGGGTCTAGGGTGATACCGGCCATCAGCGCCTCTTCTCGCACATCTTGATCGGGCAGTACTTGCAGGAATCCTTGGCCGGGGCGGGGGCGATCTCGCCCGCCTCGAGCCGGTCGAGCTCCTCGGCGATGCCTGCCTCCACCGCATCGAGCATCTCGGTGAAGCCGAGCGTGCCCTCGGGCTTCTTCGATTTCTTGCCCGGCGCGGGGAGGTCGGGGAAGGCATACACCCTGCCCGAGGGGAAGGCCGGCGGCTCCATGGAGGTGAGCGCCTCGTCCACCATGGCGGCGACCTTGGGGCCGCGCGTGATGAGGTAGGCCGCGCCCTGAGGCGAGGCGTGCGCGATGCGCCGGTACGCCTGGGCGTAGATGAGGGTCTGCACCACCGGGGCCTTGTCCCGGTCGCGCCCGGGGATCCACGTGCTCACCTCGGCCTCGGCATCCTCGCGCGCCGTGGGGTCGGGGGACGCCATATCGGCATCGCTGCCACCCGTCTTGTAGTCGATGACCACGAAGCGCTCGCCCGAGCCCGCGTCGGGCGCCACATCGATGCGGTCGATGCGGCCGCCCAGGGGCCTTCCCGCATAGCGCAGGTCGGCGGCATCGAAGGAGTACTCGAACAGCTCCGGCGTGAAGATGGGGAGCATGTCCGCCTCGGCGCGCACCACGCCCTCGAGCATGGGAAGCACGCTCGCGAGCCGCGAGCGCTCGAGCTCGCCCAGGGGCACGTAGGGCGAGCGCACGCGCGCCGCGCCCTGCCGCGCGTACTTGCCGTGCGTGAACTTGCCGCGCGCGTGGTCGGCCTTGAGCTCCTCGAAGGAGGCGCGCATGAGCTCGAGCGCGCGCTCCACGTTCTCCGGCGTCACGCGCATGAGCCCCGCTTCGATGAGCCGCTCATGGAAGCGCTGCATGATGTCGTGGACGAAGTTCCCGCGCTCGATGGGGCCGAACGCCGCGTCCAGCCGCTTCGAGCGGGCGCGGTTCGTCACGAGCCACTTGTAGGGGCAGGAGAGGTACGCCTCGATGCTCGACGCGGAGAAGCGCCGTGGGACGACCGCGCCGCGCCAGACCATGTCGGGCAGGTAGAGGTAGGGCGCGAGGTGCCGGGGCAGGGCGTGCGCCGGCGTACACGAGACCGTCTCGAGCGCGAGCCCCTCCCCGCCCGACGGGTCGAGGTTCTGCGCGAGCGCGTACTCGGTGGGCAGGCCCGCGACCACGGCCGCCCCCGCACCGAGGGCGTTTTTGAGCTCGTCGAGGGCGAACGCGGGAAACACCTC
>CAPI01000065.1 GCA_000333815.1 [Collinsella] massiliensis | reverse complement strand
GAGCACCGCGACGCCCGCCGGCGCGCACGTGCAGGCCGCGCCCATGCCCGGCACCATCCTCGACATCCGCGTGAACGTGGGCGACACGGTCGAGGTCAACCAGCCCGTCATGGTGCTCGAGGCCATGAAGATGGAGAGCGAGATCGTGGCCGAGCAGGCCGGCACCATCGCCTCGATCAACGTCGCGAAGGGCGACATGGTGAACCCCGGCGACGCGCTGTTCAGCATCGAGTAGCGTCCGCACGGCAAGCGCCCGGCGCACGGCGACGGTGTCAGCAACCGCGGCGCGCCGAGCTTTCCGAGAGCGCACGCGGCGAGCGCTGACACCCGTGCCGCGTCCTTGGTAAAGGAGAGACCAGTGGAGATTCTAACTACGGCAGCCGACGTGCTCACCGCGGGCGTCATCGCGCTCGCGGCGGAGCCCGGTCGCATCGTCATGATGCTCATCGGCTGCATCCTCATGTACCTCGGCATCAAGAAGCAATACGAGCCCACGCTGCTCGTGCCCATGGGTCTCGGCACCATCCTGGTGAACATCCCGTTCTCCGGCGTCATCGGCGAGACCGGCCCCTTCCAGATCCTCTTCGACATGGGCATCGAGACCGAGCTCTTCCCGCTTCTGCTGTTCATCGGCATCGGCGCCATGATCGACTTCGGCCCCTTGCTCTCGAGCCCGTTTCTGCTCATCTTCGGCGCCGCGGCCCAGTTCGGCATCTTCTTCGTGATCATCGTGGCGACGCTGCTGGGCTTCGACATGGCCGACGCCGCCTCGACGGGCATCATCGCGGCCGCCGACGGCCCCACCTCGATCTTCGTGGCCAACAGCCTGGGATCGAAGTACATGGGCGCCATCATGGTCGCCGCCTACTCCTACATGGCGCTCGTGCCCATCATCCAGCCGATCGCCATCAAGCTGTGCACCACCAAGAAGGAGCGCCGCATCCGCATGAGCTACAACCCGCTCGCGGTGTCCAAGACGGCGAAGATCCTCTTCCCCATCATCATCTGCATCATCGCCGGCCTCATCGCGCCCGCGTCGCTGCCGCTCGTGGGCTTCCTCATGTTCGGCAACCTGCTGCGCGAGTGCGGCGTGCTCGACTCGCTCTCCAAGAGCGCCCAGAACGAGCTCGTGAACCTCATCTCGATCCTGCTCGGCCTCTGCGTCTCCGTGAAGATGGAGTACAGCGAGTTCCTGCAGTTCGACACCCTCATCGTCATGGCGCTCGGCCTCGTGGGTTTCGTCATGGATACCGTGGGCGGCGTCATGTTCGCCAAGCTTTTGAACCTCTTCCGCAAGGAGAAGATCAACCCCATGGTCGGCGCCGCTGGCATCTCCGCCTTCCCCATGAGCTCGCGCGTCGTGCAGCGCCTCGCCACGGAGGAGGACCCGCAGAACTTCATCCTCATGCAGGCGAGCGCCGCGAACGTCGCCGGGCAGATCGCGTCCGTGGTCGCCGGCGGCCTTGTGCTCGGCTTGCTCATGTAAGGGGGATCGCATATGTCTGAGAACCTCATGATCGCCTTCGAGCTCCTCGGTGTGGGCTGGGGCGGCATCTTCGTCGTCATGATCATCATCTACCTCGTGTCGCTCGCGCTGTCGAAGATCTTCGCGCCGCGCGGCCCCGAGGCATAGGAACCCGGAGCGTGAAAGGAGAACCATATGGGACGAACCATCCGCTTCATGGAGACCATCCTGCGCGACGGCCAGCAGAGCCAGATCGCCACGCGCATGCCCATCGAGGACATGCTGCCCGTCCTCGAGGACCTCGATAGCTGCGGCCTCTACGCCCTCGAGGTGTGGGGCGGCGCGACCTTCGACTCGTGCCTGCGCTACCTGAACGAGGACCCGTGGGAGCGCCTGCGCACCATCCGCGCGCACGTGAAGAACGCCAAGCTCCAGATGCTGCTGCGCGGGCAGAACCTGCTGGGATACCGCAACTACGCCGACGACGTGGTCGAGGAGTTCGTGAAGAAGTCCGTGGAGAACGGCATCGACGTGCTGCGCATCTTCGACGCCCTGAACGACACGCGCAACCTCGCGACCTCGATCCGCGCCGCCAAGGAGGCCGGCGGCGAGGTCCAGGCCGCCATCTGCTACACCACGAGCGACGTCCACACCGTGCGCTACTTCACCTCGCTCGCCGTGGAGATGGAGCGCGCCGGGGCGGACAGCATCTGCATCAAGGACATGGCCGGCGTGCTCACGCCCGATGTGGCCTATGAGCTCGTGGGCGAGATCAAGAGCGCCACGAGCCTGCCCGTGCAGGTGCACACGCACGGCACGGCGGGCATCGGCCAGATGACCTACCTCAAAGCCATCGAGGCTGGCGCGGACATCATCGACACGTGCCTGTCGCCGCTTGCCGAGGGGACGAGCCAGCCCTGCACCGAGTCCATGGCCATCGCGCTCGACGGGCTCGGGTACGAGACCGGGCTCGACGTGGACAAGCTCGACATCATCGCCAAGCACTTCGCCGCCGTGCGCGACCGCTTCCTCGCCGACGGCGGGCTCAACCCCAAGGTGCTCGAGGTGGAGCCGAAGGCGCTCCTGTACAAGGTGCCCGGCGGCATGCTCTCGAACCTCATCAGCAACCTCACCGACCTGGGGGCGCTCGACCGCTACAACGAGGTCCTCGCCGAGGTGCCGCGCGTCCGCGCCGAGCTGGGCTACCCGCCGCTCGTGACGCCGCTCTCGCAGATGGTTGGCTCGCAGGCGCTCATGAACGTGCTCTCGGGCGAGCGCTACAAGGTGGTGCCGAAGGAGATCCGCGACTACGTGCGCGGCATGTACGGGCGGCCGCCCGTGACCATCTCCAAGGAGATCCGCAAGCTCATCATCGGCGATGAGGAGGTCATCACCTGCCGTCCCGCCGACCTGCTCGAGCCCGAGCTGCCGAAGGCGCGCGAGGAGATCGGCGCGTACGCCAAGACCGAGGAGGACGTGCTCGACTACGCCCTCTTCCCCGAGCAGGCGCGCGACTTCCTCGGCCGGCGCGAGGATCCGTTCTACGACGTCCCCGTGCAGGAGGTCGAGGTCACGATCGACGTGGCGTAACGCCATGTAAATGTACCCCAGGGGTATTTTTACATCCCGGGCAGAATCTCTATTCGCAAAGCGTCGCATACCTCACGGGTGAAGCCCGAAATCGAACTTCACCATCGAGTTATGCGACGCTTTTTTTGCCACGGCGCGAGACCACTCGGGCTCGCGATGTAAAAATACCCCTGGGGTTATTTTACGGGACGAAGGGAGACCTGCGAGGAGTCGTAGGGCTTGACGTCGCCGTTCGGGAGCTCCACGAGGGCGCGACCCCATACATCCACGCCGGTGAGGACGCCGTTCTCGGACACCGAGCCGTCGGGCGAGCACACGTGCACGCGCTCGCCGCGATAGGCTAGCAGCTCGTTGTAGGCGGCCTTGATGCCGGTGAGCGGGGCTGCCGAGGGACCGGCGGCCTCGATGCCCTCGGACCACAGCTCGACGGCGTCGATCACGGAGGCGCGCACCATCTCGGCGAGCTCGTCGAGCGACGGGAGCACGCGGTCGTCCGGCAGGCAGTCGGCGAGGCCAGCGATGGGCAGCGCGTTCGGGTCGCGCCAATCCATGGAGATCGCCGTGATATTGAGGCCGAGGCCGCACACGGCGAGCGCCTCGCCCGCCTGCCGCCCCAGCTCGACGAGAATGCCCCCGAGCTTGCCGTTCGCGCAGATGACGTCGTTCGGCCACTTGAGCTTGATGTCCGCGCAGCCGAGCGCCTCGAGCGCGTTGACCACGCCGATGCCGCAGGCGACGGGGATGCCTGGCAGCACGCGGTCGGGCACGTGCGGCTTGATGAGCACCGAGAGGTAGAGCCCGCCCTCGGGGGAGGTCCACCCATGGGAGCGGCGGCCGCGCCCCGCGGTCTGCGAGCGGGCCCGCAGCGCGCTGCCATGCGGGGCTCCCCCGCGGGCGCGCGCCATGAGCTCCCGGTTCGTGGATTCAACCTCGTCGAGTACCTCGATTGCAGCGAAGGCATCGTGCTGAATGTCAGCCATGGCCGTCCTCCCGCCTATTCATCTGTCCATCCGGCTCCGAGCGCGCCAGCAGCCCGCAGCGCTCTTGGGGGTAGTTGTACCCATGCCCCCGCGCGAGCGTGCACGTTCCGCCGGGAGCGGCTCGCATCCGCAGGTGAACGGCCTGCATCGGCACGCCGGACACCCGCCCCGGGCGACGCTGCGCCGGAAGCGGGCACCCGCTGCCGTCTCAAGCCCCTAGATCACCGTCACGCGGCCGCGGTCGCCCACGATCGCCTTCGTCTCGGCGATGAGCGGGATGGAGCGGGCGTTCACCCGGGTGGGGATCTCGGCGCGCATGGTGCGGCCGTCGCCCTGCTCCACGAAGAGCTCGACGCGGTCGCCGCCGGGGTTGCTCGCGAGCACGGTGGCCAGGCGCGCCATGCTCCCCTGGCTGAAGCGCGCGCTCGGGATCATGATCTCGAACACCTTGGGGCGGTTCGTCTCCTCGTTGAGCTCGAGCGGCAGCACCTCCTGCGCGATGATCTGGTCGCCGCGGTCGCTGCGCTCCAGCTTGCCGTGCACGCGGATGAACGCCTCGGAGAGCACCGCGCCCGTCTCCGGGTCGGTCTCGCCCCGCAGGTACTGCTCGCACTCCTTGTACGTCTTGGGGAAGACGACGACCGTCGCCTCGCCTTCCATGTCCTCGAGGGTCACGATCGCCATGGGGTCGCCGTTCTTGGTGACGCGCTTGGACACGGCGGACACCATGCCGGCGAACCAGAACTGCTTGCCCTCGGGGATCTCGACGTTCACCATCTCGCCGTTGGCGCCCTCGCGCTCCACACCGGTGTCGATCTGCGCCAGCGTGAACTCGCGCGCCTTGCCGAGCGCGTACTCGAACGGGCGCAGCGGGTGGTCGGAAACGTAGATGCCGAGCACCTCGCGCTCCGCCTGAAGCTTCATGTGGCGGTCCCATTCCTGGCCGTCCGGCTCGGGCACGGTGACCTCGAAGCCGGAGCCCGCGACGTCGCCGAAGAGGTCGAAGAACGAGACCTGCCCCGAGGCGCGCTCCTTCTGGCGCTTCGCGGCGGCGTCGATGATGTTCTCCGGGTTCTCCTTGTCGACGAAGTGCATGAGCTGGCGGCGCGGGTAGCCCGTGGAGTCGAAGGCGCCGGCCTTGATGAGCGCCTCGATGACGCGGCGGTTAGCCTGGCTGGAATCGACGCGGTCGACGAAGTCGTGCAGGTTCTTGAAGGCGCCGCCGCGCTCGCGCTCGGCGATGACGGCATCGGCCACGCCCTCGCCCACGCCACGGATGCCCGCGAGGCCGAAACGCACGCCCTCGGCCGTCGCCGTGAACTCGCGGCCGGACTCGTTGACGTCAGGCGGCAGGACGGGGATGCCGTCGTGGCGGCAGGCGGACACGTAGTGCGTGATCTTCTCGGTCTTGCCCGTGTAGCTCGTGAGCACGGCCGCCATGTACTCGTGCGGGTAGTGCGCCTTGAGCCAGGCGGTCTGCATGACGAGGATGGCGTAGCCGGCCGAGTGCGACTTGTTGAACGCATAGGAGGCGAACTCGAGCACGTCGTCCCAGATGCGCTGGGCGGTCTTGCGCTCGTAGCCGTTGCGCTCCGCGCCGTTCATCCAGTGGTCGTAGATGGTCTCCTCACGGCCGTCCTCCCACGGGAAGATCTGCTCGGTGAGCATCTTGATCTTCTTCTTCGCCACCGGCTTGCGGATACGGCTGTCGGACTCGCCCTTGGAGAAGCCGCACATCTCGACCGAGATGTTCATGACCTGCTCCTGGTAGACCATCGTGCCGTACGTCTCGCCCAGGATGTCGTCGAGGCGCGGGTCGTAGGAGACGGCAGGCTCCTTGCCGTTCATGCGGTTGATGTAGCTCGTGACCATGCCGGCACCCAGAGGGCCGGGGCGGTAGAGGGCGATGAGAGCGACGACGTGCTTGTACTCGGTGGGCTTCATGTTCTTGATCGTCGCCGTCATGCCGGCGGACTCGATCTGGAACACGCCCGCCGTGTGGCCGCCCTGCATGAGCTTGAAGATCGCGGGGTCGTCGAAGGGAATGGCGTCCACGTCGATGTCGATGCCGTGGTTCGCCTTGATGTTGGCGCGAGCCTTCGAGATGACCGTGAGGGTGCGCAGGCCCAGGAAGTCCATCTTGAGCAGACCCATGTCCGCGACGGTGTGGCCTTCGTACTGGGTGATCTCCACGCCGCCCTTCGTGTCGAGCTTCGTGGGCACGTGCTCGTTCACCGGGTCGCGGCAGATGAGCACCGCGCACGCGTGCACACCCTCGCCGCGCGTGAGGCCCTCGATGGCGAGCGCCGCGTCGATGATGCGCCGCGCGTCGGCGTCCTTCTGGTAGGCCTCGGCGAAATCGGGGTTGTAGTTATCCTCCTTGCCCTCCACGCGCGTGAGCACCTGCTTGAGCTTCACGGACGGGTCGGACGAGATCATCTTCGAGAGCCGCTGGCCCACGTACACGGGGTAGTCGAGCACGCGCGCGGCGTCGTTGATGGCCTGCTTGGCCTTGATGGTCGAGTACGTGATGACGTGCGTGACCTTCTCGGGGCCGTAGAGCTGGCGGACGTGCTCGATCACCTCGAGCCGCCGCTCATCGTCGAAGTCCATATCGATATCGGGCATCTCGGTGCGCTCGGGCGAGAGGAATCGCTCGAACATGAGGCCGTTCTCGAGGGGGTCGAAGGTGGTGATGTCCATGGCGTAGGCCACGATGGCGCCCGCGGCGGAACCACGGCCCGGCCCCACGCCGATGCCGTTCTGCTTCGCCCAGCGCACGTACTCGGCGACGATGAGGAAGTAGGCTGCGAAGCCCTTGTCGCAGATGACCTTGTACTCGAACTCGAAGCGCTCCTTCACGGAGATGCCGTTTATGACCTTGGTCTCCCAATCCGGCCCGTAGCGCTTCGCCAGGCCCTCCTCGCATTCGCGGCGGAACTGGCTCTCGTGCGTCTCGCCGGGGTCGAGCAGCGGGTAGCGGGGCAGGATGATCTTGCCCCATTCGAGTTCGACGTCGCACTTGTCCGCGATCTCGAGCGTGTTGTCGCACGCCTCCGGGCAGTACGGGAAGAGCGCGCGCATCTCCTGCTCGCTCTTCATGTAGAACTCCGAGCCGTGCATGCGCATGCGGTTGGGGTCGTCGACCTTCGCGTTCATGCCGATGCACTGCATGATGTCCTGCACGGGGGCGTCCTCGCGCGTGAGGTAGTGGAAGTCGTTCGTGGCGATGACCTTGACGCCCACCTGCTCGGCGAGCTGGATGAGCTGGCGATTGATCCATTCCTCCGTGTTGCCGCTCTCCGTCGTGATGCCGTGGTCCTGGATCTCGATGTAGAAGTTCCCCGGCTCGAAGAGGTCGCGGAAGGTCTCCGCCCAGCGGAGCGCCTCGGCGGGGTTGCCGCGGTCGATGTTTTTCATGACGATGCCCGAGAGGCAGGCAGACGAGGCGATGAGCCCCTCGCGATGGCGGCGGAGGTTGTCGAGGGTCACGCGCGGCTTGTAGTAGAACCCGTCCACGGCGGCCTCCGAGACCGTCTGCATGAGGTTCACGTAGCCGCGCTCGTTGCGCGCGATGAGGATCATGTGGTAGAGCTCGGGCTTGCGGTCGCGCGCGAGGGTGTCGTCGGGCGTGAAGTAGACCTCGCAGCCGAAGACGGGCTTGATCACGTAGGGCTTCACGCCGTCGAGCGAACCCGTGCTCGCCCAGGCCTCGAGGTCGCGTGCGCGCTGCTCGACGGCCTTCGGGTCGGCATCCGGCGCGAGCGCGGGCAGGGCGGCGGGATCGGTGCCGCCCTCGAGCGCCGCCTTGTCCGCCTTCCACTGGCGGCGCGCGGGCGCCTTGAGGTTATAGGCGTCGCAGGCGAGGCCGAGCTCCGGGATGCCGTACATGTAGCCGTGGTCGGTGAGTGCCACGGCGGGCATGCCCAGCTCGACCGCGCGCGCGACCATATCGGACACGCGCGTGGCGCCGTCAAGCATGGAGTACTCGGAGTGATTGTGCAGATGAACGAAGGCCATGGATGCATCTCCTCACTTCATATGCTCAGAACAACGTACATGCCAGATGCGGAACGGAGCGACCCCATGGGAGCGCCCCGGCCATCCGATTCCGGAACCAGATTCTAACCTATGGGGCGGACATATGTACGCCTTCGCGCGGCGTACGCGGAAGCACCATAGCGTGTTCGATTCCCCGCCGAATGTAAAAATACCCCTGGGGTAATTTTACATTGCAGGGGCGTCCGGCTCGTCCTCGAGGCGGTCGAGCGCGGGGTTCGCGGCACGGGCGCGGCGGTAATCCTTCGCGAGCTTCACGATGCTCTTGACGGTCTCCTCGGCGGTCCGGCGCACCCGGTGCTCGTAGCGCTTGGCCTGAAGACGCGCGAAGAGCCCCTTCACGGGTCGGGCTGAGGCGTACTCCTCGGTGTACTCGAGCACCATGCCGCCATCGCCGTCCGGGGTCGCCCGGTAGGTGATGTCGTTCGACCCGGTGCTGTACTTGAAGCGAACCTCGTAGACCTCCGGGTAGCGGTACTGCTTGATCTTCACGTCGATCGCGGTGCCACTCGACTTGCCGCCGCCGCGCGAGCGCTTCTTGTATTTGAAGCCGTTGAGCTTCGCGCGCGAGATGACCTTTCCCGTCGCGTCCTCGATCTCCCCCTGCACCGATTTCTCGATCTGGTCGAAGAACTCCTCCGGCGTGATGTCGAGCTCCTTGGTGAATTCCATGCGATCCGCCTTTCTGCCGTCGTGTGCGCAAACCATTCTACCGTCTGCTACAGCTCGAAGACCACGACCTGTGGCTCATCGGGGGCGGCGGGGTCGGGGACCTCGACGCGCACGAACTTGAGCGTCACATGCTCGAAACCCGCCTTGTGGAGCACATCGGCATACACCCGCGCCTGGAGGGCGTGCTTCTCCCGCAGCTCCTCGGGGGTCTCGTGCGCGCTGCCGCCCGTCTTGTAGTCGAGCACGAGCGCCGCGTCCGGGTGGGCGGGATCGGTGCACAGCACGTCGATCGCGCCCTCGGCGTAGGTGCCGAAGCGCTCAGCCGCCTCCTCCATGCCGAGCGAGAAGAACGGCACCTCGGCCCGCACGCGCGGCCAGGCGCGCATCTCCGCGCGCACGCGCGACCCCTCCCAGCGCGCAAGCGCCCGCTCGAGGCGGTCGCGCTGGGCCTCGCTCACGCCCCAGAGGCGCGCGAGGGCATCGATGCGCTCGGCAGGTACCGTCTCCGCGCCCGTCTCGATGAGCCATTGCGCGGCGGCATGGAAGGCCGAGCCCAGGGCGGTCGGGTCCTCCGTCCGGCTCGCCTCGGCGCCGCGGCCGGCGGCGCTG